>CAZYYF010000012.1:13023-15416 GCA_964650875.1 uncultured bacterium | reverse complement strand
GGATGAGATTGCCACGGCAGAAAACGCCTCGCAACGACAAAGGACGTCGGATTGCTACGCCGAAAGACGGCTCGCAACGACAAAAAGCAGATGTTCAACGGCATTTACAGGGAGGTAATAATGTCAGAAAAAAAGGTATTGGTGTTGATGATTGCTGGTGTATTGGGAATAATTTGTTATACGGTTCCTTCTTTTGCTCAGGAGATAAAGATAGCTTCTATTGATACGGGCAAGGTTTTGTTAGCACATCCTGCTTTTCAGAAAGCAAGAGAAAAATATCAGACAGAAATTCAGTCTATGCAGCAGAAGATAAAAGATATGGACGAACAGGAACAGATGTCCGCCCAACAAATAATGCAATACCAGGTACAGGAGCTCGGTATGCAGCTTGAAACAGAAGCATTTAACGAGATGCGCAAAGATGTGAAAAAAATAGCTGAAAAACAGGGTTATCAGTATGTTATGGATATCAATGTTCTTATTGTAGGTGGGAAGGATATCACAGAAGAGGTGCTCTCTGAATTAAAGAAGAGTGAAGAAAAGCCCCAAGTAAAAAAATGATTCTATTGCAATACGAGTGTTGTTAACACTTTATTATTATTTCATATCTTTCTATCCTGTTAGGACAAATCTGTAAGTAGGATTATTTAAACATACCAGGAGAATATTACAATGGCTTTTCCCTCCCATGTAGGGCCTAGAGGTGGACGATTAAGATACAATTATATTGAAGAAGAGTATAGAGGGACAAAACTGCCTGTTATGCGTTTGATAGGATATCTAAAACCTTATAAGTGGCAGGTATCAACATCCGTTTTACTTTCTTTTGCCATTATTGCTACCAATCTGGCTCCTCCCAAACTCATAGGATTTATTATAGACAGCGCTATCGGTCATGAGCAGTTAAATCTTCTCTACACAGCAATAGGATTTCTTATCTTTATCTATATGTTAGGTGCTGTGTTAGAAGGATTTAAGGCTTTCATTATCGGAAGATTGGGGCAACAGATTATACATGACCTTAGAGTGGATACCTATCATAGTCTGCAGAAGTTGAATCTTAGTTATTATGATAATTCTCAAACCGGTGCGATGATGAGCAGAGTAACAAATGATGTCAACGAGGTTGAGAGGATTATTGTGGAAGGTACAGATACACTTCTGGTTGCAGTTGTTACCCTTATTGGAGTTATGGTAATACTTATTAAAACTAACGCAAAGCTGGCTTTGATAGCTAGTATTCCTATTCCCATACTTGCATTCCTATCTTATCAGAATATGAACCGGGCACACAAGATTTTCAGGAAGGTAAGAAAAGAACTGGCAGATATGAGCGCAATCCTTCAAGATAATATATCCGGTATAAGAGAAATAAAAAGTTTTGCTCAGGAAGAGTACGAGGAAAAAAGATTTGCAAACAAAAGTAGTAGTTACTTTCTTACAAATATAAGGGCAATAAAATTGCGTTCAACTTTTTTCCCTCTGGTAATATTTTTCACCTCATTGGGCACGGCTCTGGTTTTATGGTATGGAGGAAGATTGCGGATTACATCAGGCACAGGAACTCCAACATCCGGGGATATTGTTTCTTTTCTTTTTTATCTGAATCTATTTTACGCACCTGTACGGCAGCTTAATATGTTCAGTCATATGATGCAACATGCAAGGGCATCAGCTGAAAGAATTTTTGAAATAATGGATACCGAGCCTGAGATAAAAGATGCAAAGGATGCTATAGATCTTCCTGTGCCTGTAAAAGGTGAGGTGTCGTTCAAAAATGTTTTTTTCTCTTATAAAAAAGGTGAAGTCGTACTGAAAGGCATTACTTTTACAGCAAAACCTGGCGAGACAATTGCCCTGGTGGGACAGACAGGAGCAGGGAAAAGTACAATTGTCAGTCTTATCCCACGTTTTTATGAACCTGATTCTGGAAGTATAACTATAGATGGCATTGATGTTAAAAAGATAAGGTTGAAAAACCTTTGTAGGAATATAGGGATTGTTGCCCAAGAACCTTTTCTCTTTAATGGAACAATATTTGAAAACATTGCTTACGGAAAGAAAGATGCAACTTTAGATGAGGTAATTGCTGCGGCAAAAAATGCAAATGCCCACCAGTTTATTTCAGTTTTACCAGAAGGTTACGAGCATGAGGTGGGAGAAAGGGGTATCAAGCTTTCAGTCGGCGAGAAACAACGTCTGGCTATCGCCCGAGTGCTTCTTAAAAATCCTCCTATACTTATTTTTGATGAAGCTACCTCATCGGTTGATGTACATACCGAAGAGCTAATACAACAGGCTCTTGAGCGGCTTATTTCCAGCCGTACTTCTTTTATCATAGCCCACCGACTGTCCACGATAAGGCGGGCGGATAGAATCCTTGTGATATCTGA
>CAZYYF010000012.1:0-12923 GCA_964650875.1 uncultured bacterium | reverse complement strand
TCAGTTGGCAGGTTTTTATATATCCCTTGTTGGTAGGTAAACATTTTTTTCCAGTCCGGATGTGAAAGATAAAGGGTATATATGTCAAGCAACTCTAAATTCCTATTAATGACAATCTTTTCAGCCGCCTTTTTGTATGGTTCATATATTTCTGGAAATGGAGGAGCAGGAAAAGGCGATGCGATGATTATGTATGAAAACTTCTTTTCTGCTGCTGATATAATTGCTTCTACAACGTTTTCCCATTCATCTATGGGTGTTTTCTGTCTGATGGATTCAACATATGGAAAGAAAATGAATATCTCTCCGGAAGTAGAGGTGTTTAATATTTTTGTCATATGTATGTATTCAGAAAAAAGCCTGTGGTTATTTCCATATATAGGCTGACCTATTGCTGAAATCACAGATGTTATCCCGGCGTCCTCTAAGATATTTTGAAGCATTGTTACAGTTTCTTCAAGATATGAACCTGCAAGACAGATATTTAACAACTTAGTTTGTGTAGGAGATGTCCTGATATTTTGTCCTGGATAATTAATTATCAGGAAATTACCTTTATCATCTTTTAAAAAAGGTCCATCTAAATTTATGTTTGTAGTTTGGGGCAAACATACAAAGAATGTCTTCTCGCACAGTTTTAGCCCGGAGATATCAACCTCTGTTGCTATAGTATCTCCTGTGCTGTAACCTGAAAAGTTCATGTAGATATGTTTTGTTTCTCCCGGGCGTAGATAGGTTTTTTCTTCAAAACACCTGCTTTTTATTTCAATGGGAATGAGCTCGTCATTAAGGTTTTTTACTGAAAGCACAGCAGTAAAAGGCTTATTGTCTTTAACAAAAGGATTATACGGTAAGATTTTGGTTACTATATTTATCTCCTGAGATTTTTGGCGGCTTTTAGGGATTTCATATTCCATTGTATCTTTTATACCCTTATGTTCTGCTGTTAATGAAATTTTTCTATCTGCTGACTGCATCAAAAGGAGTTCTACTGTTTTTTCTCTATAGGTTTTTCCTGCTACTGTAAGTGTCAAACTCTCTGCATTGAGACAAGGAGATGCATCTACTGTTAGTATCTCAAATATACTTTCTGCTATGTTGAATGGAACGCTTATAGTGTAATTAAAATAGGCTTTTACTTCTTTTGTGTTGTCCTTTAAAGTTTTTATCCCGGCTTTCACAGGGACCTCGTTGATAGAAATTCTGTCCCACCATACCTGTCCTCCGGAATAGTACAGACCTAAGGCGTTAAGGTTGTTTTCTGAAATATCTGTACAAGGGATTTCTATTTTTACCCATCTACCTGTTTCAGGTAAACTACCTAATTGTATTTTTTTTGTTTGGTCGATAGCCAGTTTGTCTTCTCCCCATGAAAAGACATAATTTTTATTTCGGGTGACAGTCAGTTGTACCATAATTTCTTGAGGTGGTTTTTCTTGTGAGCAATAAAGATAAAGTATAAGTTTATCATTTTTGTTTATCTTGTAAGGAGATGGAAATACTACCCTCTGGAATGAAATTCCGTCTTTACCTGTAAGGGAAAAACAACCGCTCATACGAGGGGATGCTACCCAGTTCCAATGGCCTGACTTGGTAGATTTTGTAGGAACAAAATCCTCAATAAGGATACTACCTTCTTTTAGATTTTTGTCAGTTTGGATAGTACCTGCACCATTTTCTTTTATGTAGGCTGTATAAAAGCGGCTTTTTGTGGGCACGAACAATATTTCGGCTTCTCTCTCTGTTGTTTTATTTATTTTTTTTATTTCGCAGATTTCGCCTTTTGCATCTTTTATGGATATGGTGAAACTGTCCATTTTTTCTTTTGAAGGACTGATAAATTTCATGGATGCAAGGTTAACGAAATCAAGAGGTTCTGAGTTATCTATCACCACATCTGCTGTATATCTGTAGGCTTCCTCGGCAAACAACAGGGTACTTGAAATTACCACGTATACAACAAGCATCACTATTGTGATATGCTTCATTTTTTCTTTATTTTGAGTGCTATATCGTTTAAAAATTTAGGTATATTTATTTCTTTCTCTTTATCTGAAAGGCTTATATCTTTTTTGGAAACAATCTCACCTTTGTATGTATTCCATATTTCAAGATTGTAATCTCCAAGCGAAAAACTTGGGAGTTTAACAATACAGGTTTTTTCCGCTGAAGATTCTACTGGTTTTTTGTCGTTAAATACCTTCTGTGCATAAATCCAGAAAAAACCTTCAGAATGGTTCTGGATAGCTATGATACCTATATCTTTGTTCTCAGACTCAACTATGGCATCTGTAAGCTGGTAGTTTTTACCACGTCTGTCTTCTCCTTTCCAGAATTCAGAAAGTGCACGATAGTGGAAATATAGGTCAAAGTGATCTATAAATGGCCACCACCAGAATAATGCAGCTCCTGTCATAGGTGTCATGGAAGATGCCCATATGCCTGCGTGCAGGTTATTTTCAAGTATATATCTGTTGTTTCCTACGCCATATTCATTTATAAGCATGGGTTTTTCAAATGGTTTTCTCCTGGTGAAAAACTCCAGTACAGATTTGACCATCTCTAAACTATAAGAATTTCCTACAATCATTTCAATCTCAGGAATCGCCCATACCACAGGGTCCGCGTTCCCTCTGCAGTAGTGAGTTGTTATCAGATGGTCATAAGGGTCAATGTTTCTTATGTAAGGGTGCATGATTTCATGCCACTTTTTGATGTTCTGGGTATTATAGTCCATTGTCAGGTCAACCTCGTTCCATAGCTCCCAGAATACTATATTTTTTGAGTAACCCCATCTTGACACTATATAATCAAGCCTTCTTTGGAAGTATGCGATAGCAGATGGATTTGTAAAAAACTCACCTGGTGTGTTAAGCATCCCTCCGTTAATAACATTATAGGGATTATCAAGCCACTCTGCGTCAGGCCTACCAAATTGCCCGTGGTTTATCAGTGTCAGGTCAATGTATATATCATACCTGTCTGCAGCCTCCAGAACATAATCAAGGCGCCAGGCATTTTCCACGCTATACATTCCCAGCCCTTTATAATGAGGAGAATAAAAGGGATTCCACTCTATGCCTGCCCACCAGGCGGACATCCATACCCTTGCATAATTTTCTCCATTCTCGTGCATCTTTTGAAAGTATCTATCATATGCGAAAGTCCCCATGTTTTTAGGAGGTTTGAATTCATACCTATAAGGGTTTCTTATATCATCGGGTGACCGTAAGGTATGGCCTATGGGATAAAAAAATCTTCCATTTTGAAAAGACATATAGAAAGGATCTTTTTTGTCCCATCTTACAAAACCTTTTTTTCCAGACCTTTCAGCGATAAATGTTCCACCTTCTATTTCTGATATCTTGCTGTCGTTCTGGTAGAAATTCAGGATATACCTATACGTACCAATTTCCTCAGGAGCAAACCTTATTTTCCAACCTTCTGTGCCGTATGGTATAAGGTTTTCTCCGTCTGCCTCGAGATATCTGAGATAATTGTGGTAATAGAATGCAGGTACCTCATAAACATTTCCTGCAGGTGATACAAATATTCCTGTTATCCTGAATTCTTTTCCGTCAAAGGGGTTGGAAGGGATATATGAGCAGTTGAAAGAGATTTCAAATTTTTCAAATGTTTTTACTTTTTCTTGCGGGGTTTCAAAGTTATATAAGTATATCTTTTTATCAGGGTACTTTGTTTTTATAAGTTCAAAAGAATCTATGTAACAAGAGCCGGTATAATTTTTCTGAAAAAATAGCATAATACCAAACTCACTGATATTTCTTGTGACATAACTGTCCCAGCTTTTAAGATGATTGAGGGGTTTCCAGTCAAAACTTTTGTGTGAGATGTTTATAACTATCTCCTGTTTACTGCCTCCTTTTATCCGAAAAAGCCCGGTTTCAAACCAGTTCCATTCACTGTCCTGTACATAACATTTAAATGAAATCTCATCAAGGTTGCGGTCAGGCAGATAAATGTTAAATTTCAGGAACTGGCAGTTACTGAAATCAAGTTTGTTTGGATAGGCTACCCATGCTGTTTCACTGGCGTTTGCATGAATTTTAAGGCAGGCCAGACCGCTGCAAGCATATTCTTGCGATGACATTAGTTCTATGTTTTCCGATTTACTCTGCCAGTTATCAACGTCACTTTCAAAGTCAAATATAATCTGGGAGAAACCCTTGACACACACAAATAAACATAAGATAGATACCCTGATATTCTTATTCATTTTTCAATCTTTTCTGATAGGCTGATATTCTGTTCTGATGCTCTCATTAAAATTATCTTATCTATCGCATTTGGAGTTTTCAAAACTATCCCATCTGTCTGCACGATACCTGATGTTGTTAGTGTTTTTGTAAAATCTGTTACTTTCCTGCTCATAACTACTTCCGGGTAATATCCTGTAATATCAGCATGTTTTGGATAAAGCATACTGATTTTCATATGGTTTCCTCTGTTGTTATACGATACAAAAGAACTGCCTGAAACATCAGGAGCAGGAAAAATTCCGTCTTTTTTCATAGGATAGGATGGGTTTCTTATCTCTATCGTCCAGTCTTCAGACGGCAAAAAAAATTCAATTTCCACAACCAGGTCATTTCCTTCAACCTTGTTAGTTCTTGTTACTATAATGTTTTCTAGAACAATTTCTTTCCAGGGGTAGATGACCTTGAAAGGGCTTTTATTTCGCCACCTGTCAGGTATAGCTGTTGTTTCTGACTGCCATTGCACGATATATCTTGCTTCCTCTGTTTTTGTATATACCGTATAAGGTTCTGTTAAAGAAGGTTTATCTTGCGACTCTATTTCAAGTACAAATGGGAAAAGTGCTTTTTGAAGAGAAAATGGGTAAATGGATACGTTTAGAACATATTGTTTGAGAACTGGAGAATCCCTGTCTATATTTGTTGAGGTTGAAAAAGATATTTCAGATTCGGTTATATGCAGGTAGACAAAATTTTTTATTTCCCCTTCTTGTTCAGGGTATACTTCACTGTAATCTTTCAGGATGTTTGTCAGGTTTTTCTTCAGATTAAGATTTTTCGTTGCCGATTCAACTTCACGAAGAGTTTTTATTCCTTCATCATAGGTTCCTGAATTCAGCAATGTTTCTCCTAACATCATTTTTACATTTTCATTTTCAGGCTGTTCCGCAAGAACCTTTTTTAACAGCAAGATGGCTTTTTCATAATTTTTCTGTCTGTTGTAAATTCTGGCAAGTTCAACAGCACAGTTGCGGTAATTACCTTTTTTTTCAAGGTCTTCAAGTATTTCTACAGCTTTGCTGTATTCCCCGAGATTGTTCGCATACATCATTGCTACTTCAAAAAGGACATTTTTTGCTGTTTCGCTTTCAGGGTATTTCATGGCTACTGCCAGATATTTTTCAATTTTCACCCTCAAAAAATCATCAGTTTCTTCAGTGATATTGTCAAACCTTATATCTAAAAGCATTTTTTCATATTCAGGCTTCTTATGTTCAGGCAGTTGCTCTATAATTTTTTCTATAATATGCTCAAGTTCTTTTTTCATTTCAGCATACCTATCACTATTTTTTGCAAGCGTAAGCGCCCGACGATACACCCAGTTTACCTGGTTGGAATCAGGATAATCTCTTATGAACCTTATATAAAGTTCTTCAGGATAAGAAGTCTCTTTCTCTATTTTTTTTATAATGTCCAGCGTGATGGCTCCGTTTGTTGTCTGTGTTTTCTCTATTTCCTGCAGCGCTTGGAAACCGGCGTCATAATTGGCGTTTTTAAATAAACCGTAGACATTTAAGATGTCAGCCGATAACGTGTTTTTTTCTCTTATGGCTTCTACCACAGTTGCAAGGTCTGTTGTTATCCGTGAGAGATAATAATCCGCAGATGAGATATTCTGCCATCTTGTAGTATTGCTTTGGAGAAAAGATATAAAATTTTTTTCTGCTTCTTCGTAAAATCCGAGAAAATAATTAGACATTCCGAGTTTTTCCAGGATAGCGAGATTCTTAGGATTTATTGTGAAAGATTCTTGAAACAATCTCTTAGCTTCGGCATAGTTTTTTATCTGAAAAAACTGGTTGCCTTTCTGCAGATACGCTGAAGCTATAGCATTGTTTATCATAGGTTCCAGTTTTGCGAATGTTTTGTCTGCCGCAATTCTTCCTAATAAGGTTTTTCCTATTTGAATAATGTTATCCCATTCTTTTTCGGTGTTATATATAGAAACAAGTGTGTTGAAGGCTTCGCGGAAAGGTTGGATTTCTTTAAGCTCTACATTCAAAAGATAATGGTTTAGATTAAAAGCGGCCTCCTTAAATATTTTTTGATGGTAGAAAGAAATACCGAGGTAGTAATATATAGAGATTTTTTCAGGTTCTTCTGTAAGGGCCTTTTGAAGATATTCTATGGCATTGGGGTAATCCCGAGATTTAAAAAAATCAGTTCCTTGATTAAAATATCTATTGTTAGAATACAGAGAAAAAGATATAATACAAAAAAGACTGACTACTAGTTTGTTTGTCATTTTCTCATATAATAGCCTTTATCCTTTGTTATAGGATAACCTTTGAAGCATTAAATGTCAATGGATTGTATGTACAGCGAAGATTAGAAAGCGAGGTAGTATGTCAAAACTAAAATTTCGCGAAATAACTGTCAATGACAGGGATATAGTAAACGGTTATTTTGCTGAAAGCGATTTCATGGCAAGCGAGTATTCTTTTCCTGCTCTTTTCATATGGAGGCACAAATACAACTATAGGATAGCTGAATATGGAGGGTTTCTTATTGTCCTTATTGCTAACCCTTCTTGCAGGTATTATTTTTACCCTGCAGGTAAAGGAGAAAACCTTAAGGATGTGATAATAGCGATTTATGATGATTCCTGGCAGGCAGGTTCTAAATGTTATCTTACAGTAATAATGAAAGAAAACATCAATGTTATTGAATCTCTTTTCCCGGGGCGTTTCAGGTTTTCAACGTACAGGGATTATGCAGACTATATATACAACGCGGATGAACTGATTAATCTTCCTGGGCGCAAGTACCATACAAAACGTAACCATATCAACAGGTTTATTGAAGAGTATGGAACAATTGTCTATGAGGATATAAGTTCAAGCAATATTGCAGAATGCAGCAAGGCTTATAATCAGTGGTTAGAGGATAAAAAAGATAAAGGTGAAGATGTGAAATTGTTTTCTGACGAAGATATGGCAATGAAAGAGTGTGTTTCCCATTATCGGGATATAGGTTTAATTGGAGGACTTATAAAGGCAAGGGGTAAGATGTGTTCTTTTACTTTTGGCAGCAGGATTAACAGCGAGACATTTGGTATTCACATTGAAAAATCTCTTATAGAATGTCAGGGTGGGTATGCTACAATAAACAGGGAGTTTGCTGCAAGGCATGCATCTGGATACAGGTATATCAACAGAGAAGAAGATCTCGGACTAAAAGGACTTCGGCAGGCAAAACTTTCTTACCATCCGGTATTTCTGCTTGAAAAATATACAGCAGTATTAAAAGGCGATAGTTTATGATTGTATATTCCTGTCAACATTACATTCCTCAACTAAAACATATATGGAAGTCGGTTTTTGGAGATTCTGATGATTATATCAAACTCTTTTTTGAAAAAAAATACCGAGATGAAGAAACTCTTTTGTATGTGGAAAACAGTAAAGTCCTCTCCATGCTTTTTTTCCTTAGGTACAATATGAAAGTATATGAAAATATTTATCCATCTGGTTATATATGCGGTGCAGCAACATTGCCTGAATATAGAGGAAAAGGATTGATGGACAGCCTGCTGAAAAGGTCTTTTGACATTATGTTAAAAAGGGGGGACTTTTTTTCTGTTCTGATACCAGCAGAAGACAAACTCTACGGTTTTTATTCAAGGTACGGGTATCATCCAATTTTTAAAAGGGGTTTTTCCGTGTATGTAAAAAAGCCTAAATATATGGGAAACGATTCCCTTTCAATATCCCAAAGTGAAGACATCAGCAGGATAAATTCTTTGTATCAGAATATAATTAACAAACACAGGGTTGTATTGCTCCAGAACGAGTTTACGTATAGTATTGTCGTGCAGATTTATAAAACTTACGGAAATATCTACATAATTTATGATAAAAAAGGGATTGGTGAGGGCTATCTTTTCTGCCAATATTATGAAAAAGAAAAAATTCTCTGGGTAAAAGAAATAACGGCTGATGTAGATATTCTACCTGAGATTTCGGTAATTCTGATGGATATGTATAATGCTGAAAAACTCATTTTTGAAGGCCCATACGCAGGGGCTCTTTCTTTTGCAGGAGTAAAAACAACCGGTATGCTTAAGGTTCTTAAGGGCGATTTTAATATTGCCCGACTTGAAAAAGAATATCCTTATATGAATATGATGCTTGACTGATTAATGTTTTTAATCCCGTCAGGAAAATTTTTCGCGGCATACAAGTGCTTCCAGGGGTTCTCTGCTTTTTGGTCTCGGTGTATCTGCTGGATATCCAAGTGTCATAAGCTCTATAACCTTGTAGGGTTTAGGTACGCCGAGTATTTCACAGACTTTTTCCTGAGAGAATGCCCCTATCCAGCAAGTGCCCAGTCCTTCTTCAACCGCGGCAAGAGTCATGTGGTCAACCGCTATTGCAACATCTACCGGGTCCGCGGGTATGCCGCAGGACATTATCTTATCGGGATTTGTTCCTACTGCTGCTATAATAACTGGTGCCTGTGCTAAAAAATTCTGGTTGGCTGCCTGTGCAAGTTTTTCTTTCAAAGACTTTTGTGTTACCACTACAAATTTTCTTGCCTGACGGTTGTTTGCAGAAGGAGCCAGCCTTGCTGCTTCAAGAATGCGGTTCAAAACCTCTTCTGGGACAGGTTTGTCCATATATGCCCTTACGCTTCTCCTGTTTTTTATGGCTTCGTATACGTTCATCGTTTCCTCCTGTAAGATTTAATTTTATAGGTTCCGCCCGCCTCTGATGAGCGCATATTATAATTATACCCGAGATTTTATAACATGTATATACCAGTGAGGTTCGGAACGTAAATATTCACTGAACACCGTGTTGTCATTGCGAGGAATGAGACCCCTCGTTTGTCATTGCGAGGAATGTTTTTTATGACGTGGGGCAATCTCAACCTTGATTTCTTCGTCGCTGTCGCTTCTCGCAATGACGTGGTTGGGTGAATATTTACTTCGGAACTATTTTATACCAATTTGTCTTCAAAGATATAGCGTCCTTGATTTCCTCATCGACTTGGTCAACATACTATCAGTATGCCTGCTGGCCTATTTCGTCGTTGCTTTGCTCTATCCTTAAATCCGAACCGTTATCATATAATTCTGTTCTACTGTTTTATATCAAAAACAGGCAATTTTTCTGGGGAAACATAATCACCAAATTTCTTCTGTATTTCCTCCAGGCTTTTTCTCTGCTGCGTGAGTATCTGGAAAAGCACATCTGGTGCGTCGCTGACATAGTTTCTGTGGAACTTCTCAACCCTCTGGAGTTTGGCAAGGTTTTCGGGGATTCTTAAGGTAAACTGTTTTACATAATCTTCAATAGTGTAGTTTTTTCCTGTGAGCTGTTTGAAAAGAGGTACAAGATCACTGTAAATGGGAATCCATCCAGTGGGAGTTTTTATCGCACCAGCTTCGTTATGCACCCTTAATTCCATCCACTTGAGCCAGACATGTTTATCTCTTACATCGTTTACAAAATTTCCGTTGGTATCTCGCAAAAAATAATTTACTCCGAATATGAGAGGAGGTCTGGCAATTTTTTGGCCGAAGTTAATGTTATTTTTTATATATCTACCAAGGGGAATAGATACAAAGTCCTGTATGCTCATAAGATTTATTTCAGGGACTCCTTCTTTCCCTATAGTAGCAAAGGTGGTTTCTGTTTCAAGGGAAGCTCCGTATGCAATAATGCCGTGTGCCCAATGAAAACTCTGTTGAACAGGCAAAGAGGCTTTTGCGTCGCGTCCACCGTAGATAATAGCTGAAAGTTCCACTCCTGAAGGGTTGTCAATATGCGGGTCACAGTTATTCAGCGAGCGTAGCGTTATAGTATACCTTGCGTTTTTATGGGCCGGAGGGATCTCTTGTCCTTGTGCGTCTTTTTTACCTTTGTACCACAGTCCCGAAAAGTTTTCACCGTCATCCGGCAACTCTATCCCCATACCTAACCAGTAAGGTTTCCCGTCTTTTATTAGAACGTTGGAGAAGATGACTTCATTAGGGTTGTGAAGAATTTCCCATATTGCAGGGTCGTCTTTACTGTTGATATTCTGTATTATGCCGAAAATTCCCGATTCTGCGTTGACGGCCATACATCTACCGTTTATTGAACGAAAATATGCAATATCGTCACCTACTATTGTTTCCCCCTGTAGCATAGCAGTTGATGTCTTGCCGCAAGCACTTGGAAAAGCGCCTGCAAAATAAGACTTACGGCCATTTTTGCCTTTTACTCCCATTAAAAACATGTGTTCTGCAAGCCATCCTTCGCGGTCAGCCTTGCGTATTGTAAGTCTCAGGGCAAGTTTTTTGAGTCCTACAGTATTGCCAGCATACTGGGTATTAACACTGTAAACAGTATCTTTTGTGTAGTCTATATAAATCCTCTTTTTCTCAGGGTGGCTGCTTACCATTTTTTCGTCTACCTGTCCGCATGAATGAAGCGTAGCAAAAAATTGTCCATTTCCTAATTTCTTGAATTCTTCATATCCTAGACGGTAAAGCAGGTTTAGACTATGAGAAACATAAAAGGAATCGGTACATTCGACACAGGGGATATTAAACTCTGAGTTGTTTGGTCCTAATGTCATAAATCTAACTATCATCGTGCGTCCCTTCATTGATCCTTTTAACAGTGCTCGTACTTCCTTAAGCCCTTTTTCCCTTTCTATCTGGTTGAGTGCATTACTTAAACTATCGGTGGAAGGTACCAGATATTTTGTAGATTCCCTATCTCTTCCCTGGTCTTCTATTCCGTCAAAATGAACGGTATGTCCCTCAATTTTCAGTGCCTTTTCTTCTTTTGTTTCAAGAGCCATTTTGCGCGTGTATATGATATCTTGCTTTGAATCAGTACTTATCCATACATAGGCGGGTTCGCAAAGTTTCACTGCGTCAGCTATAAACATATAAAGATTTTCGTTGTCTATGGCTTCTAAATTTCTATAGTTTTTTTCATCCAGTTTAGATTTCAGATAACTTAAATATTCCTTCTGCATTGTTCTCTCCGTTTATCTTGTGTCTTTCTTCTCATATATATTCCCGAATGGGAAAAGGATTTTTATGGATATAACTTTTTGAATGTAAGACAGATGTTTTGTGGAAGAAAAGATTACCCGGAAAAAATTTAATGGGCATCTGTTTCAACAGTTTTATTGTACTACCCATAAGATGATATATTAAATTATACCTTTCACTACGGTTGTCTGTCAAAATTTTTTGTGAATTTATCTATGATTTCTACAAATTTTCTGCACTCTTCCTGCGTTTTTTCCTCAGATATAACAGCAGAGATTGCGCATGCTGTATGCGCACCTGCTTCCATTACTGAAACAATATTTTCAAGATTTATACCTCCTATTGCGACAATCGGAATTCTGACTTTTGCCCTGACATCTTTTATCAGTTGCAATCCTGCCTGGCGTCCTGCATCTTTTTTTGTTTGCGTTTCAAAAATAGGAGAAGCGCCGATGTAATCTGCCCCTTGTTTCTCTGCCTTAATGGCTTCTTCTGTGTTATGCACTGTAATACCTATTATCTTTTGTTCTCCTAACAGCATTCTTGCGACTGGACACGGAAGGTCTTCCTGTCCAAGATGCACTCCGTCCACATCCGCAGCCAATGCTATATCAACCCTGTCATTGATGAGAAAAACAGCTTTTCCTTTACAGAGATGTTTTATTCTCAAAACTTCTTCTAACATCTTTCTTGCATTTTTGTTTTTCTCCCGGTACTGGATTATTTTCACTCCTGCCTGTAATGCATCTTTAACATCTTCTTCCACGCCCTTTTTCGTCAGTAGAGAATCTGTGATGAAATAAAAGCCCATCCTGTATAGATTGATGTGTGATTTTAGCATGATACCTCTTCCAGTTTTTCAAGGTTTTCAATATCACTAGGAGACAGGTTATATAGAAAATCATACAAATGGTTCTTAAAAGTTCCGGGACCAAAAGATTTACCTGCTGCAAGTTCTCCTGCAATACCAAATACTACAAGTGCAGCAGATGCTGCCCTTCCATAATCTTTTTCTACTGCTGCAAAAACTCCCACTAAAGAAGCAGACATACAGCCTGTCCCTACAATTTTTCCCATCATTTCGTGGCCGTTCCTGCATATGTAGACGGAGTTTTTGTCTGCAATGATGTCTTGCCTGCCAGTAATAACAACTGTTGCCTGTCTTTCACAGGCGAGTTTCTGTGCAACTTTTGTTAAATCTTCGTCAATCTTTGTTGCTTCAACTCCTTTTGTAAACACATCCAATCCGGCAACCCTTGCAATTTCTGAACAATTCCCCTTTATAATATCAATCTTAATTTCCCTTAAAAGTTCTATTGTTTTTTCATTTCTATACCTTGTTGCTCCTGCCCCTACCACATCAAGCACAATAGGAATGTTTTTCGAGTTTGCCGCTTTTCCTGCAACCTTCATTGCTTCTACCACCTCGTTGGTAAGCGTTCCGATGTTAAGCACAACAGCTGAAGAGATTGTAGCCATATCCGCAGATTCTTCTATAGCGTGTGCCATTACAGGAAGCGCTCCTACTGCTCTTACGATATTAGCACAATCGTAGATGCTCACCCAGTTGGTAATGTGATGTACTAGAGGTCTTTCTTTTTTCACCCTTTCAAATATTTCTGCGGTTTTATTCATTCCTACCCTCACTGCAA
>CAZYYF010000011.1:9611-17932 GCA_964650875.1 uncultured bacterium | reverse complement strand
CCTGAGCATATAGAGGAATTTCTTAAGATTTACAACAATAATCACACGAGATTTTTAAAAGGCCGGGTGAGGTTAATGAAGGGGAGTGAAGAACTGTTAAAATTTCTTACAGACAGAGGGCTACTTCTCGGGGTGGCAACTAATAGGTCAAGGTCTTCAGTTCCGCCTGTACTGGAGGAATTGAAGATTGACAAATATTTTGATATAATATGTACGGCTGATGACGTGGCAAATCCCAAGCCTGATCCGTCAATGATTTTGTATATAATGGATACATTAAAAGCAAAAAAAGAAGAAAGTTTTTATATAGGGGATATGGTAATAGATTTTCTTACAGGGAAAAATGCGGGTGTGGATACATACATCCTTGCTACAGGTTCTAGTCCGCGTGATGAGCTGGAAGAAATTAAAGGTATTAATCTTTTTGATAATCTATGTTCATTAAAGGATTATCTGAATACCGTCATATAAATAAAATTGAGGCATCCGTAGTTTTTGTGTTAGAACATATGAACAAGAGGAGGAGTGATGGAAATAGTTAAAGTTTATGCCAGACAGATATTGGATTCAAGAGGTACTCCCACAGTGGAAGCTGAAGTTATTCTGGAAAACGGAGAGATTGGGAGAGCAGCCGTACCTTCAGGCGCTTCTACAGGTGAAAGAGAAGCTTTGGAACTCAGAGATGGGGGTAAAAATTTTCTGGGTAAGGGAGTTCAAAAAGCCGTGGATAATGTTAATGAAGTTATAGCTCCTGAGATTGAAGGTTTTTTGGTCTTTGACCAAAGAACATTAGATAGATTTCTTATAGAACTTGATGGAACCGAAAATAAATCAAAACTCGGCGCCAATGCAATACTGGCTGTTAGTCTTGCTGTTGCAAAAGCAGCTGCTGCTACTCTTGGAGTACCTCTCTACTTTTATCTTGGAGGTTTGAGATCAAATCTCTTACCTGTACCTTTGTGTAATGTCATAAATGGAGGTATGCATGCAGATAACAACCTGGATATACAGGAGTTTATGATAGCTCCTGTGGGGTCAAAAAATTTCAAAGATGGTTACAGGATGGTTGCTGAAATTTTTCAGGTGTTGAAGAAAACACTGAAAGAGAAAGGACAGATAACCTCTGTAGGAGATGAGGGCGGTTTTGCTCCCAATCTCGAGACGAACGAGCAAGCTATACAGTTTATATTAGAAGCAGTGGAAAAAGCAGGGTATGAACCGGGTAAGGATATCTATCTTGCGCTTGATACAGCAGCTTCCTCAATATACGAAAAAGGAACATATCTTTTTGAAGGTGGTAAAAAATCTTCGGGTGATTTAATAGACTACTATGAAAAAATAATCAAAAAATATCCTATATTTTCCATAGAAGATGGACTGGCTGAAAACGACTGGGATGGATGGCAAGAGATGACTGTCAGATTGGGAGATAAAATACAGATAGTTGGCGACGATATATTTGTAACTAATCCTGCTATATTCAGCAAAGGAATAGAGAAGTGTGTTGCAAATGCCATCCTTATAAAAGTAAACCAGATAGGGACCCTTACTGAAACACTGGATACTATTGAGATGGCGCAGAGAAATAATTATGGTGTTGTAATATCTCATAGGAGTGGAGAAACTGAAGATACTTTTATAGCAGACCTGGCTGTTGGCGTTAATGCAGGGCAGATTAAAACAGGTTCTTTAAGCAGGTCGGAACGTCTGTGCAAATATAACCAGTTATTAAGAATAGAAGATAATCTTGGGGAAGAAGCCAATTATGCTGGTAAATATCTTATAAAAAAAGAGAATAAAAGACAATGAGAAGACGTAATAAAATGAAAGGGCGTATTTTACTTCTTTGTATATTTTTTACCATTATAAGCCTTCCCCGTCTGTATAACATGATTAAACAGTGTAGGCAATACCAGTATTATACAAATGAAATTACCCGGTTGGAAAAGGATAATGAAATACTTCTTGAACGTATGAATACCTTGAAAAAAGAGCCTTATTACACAGAAAAACTCTTGCGGGAAAATTACGGGTATATCAAAGAAGGCGAGTATATATATAGAATAAAAAGATAAAATGGGAAAAGTGGGGAAAAACAGATGTATTCTATAAAATTTGTGCGTGAAAACATTGAATTATTAAAAATGTCTTCACTTGCCAAAGGTGAAAAACTTGATTGGGAGAAGATTGAATCTCTTGATAACGCAAGAAGAAGGATAATATCTTTTGTAGAAGAAAGGAGGAAATGGCAGAAAGATATTAGTTCGAAACTGGCAGACAGAAAAGATAAGCAGGATAGTTCTTTTGAGGATATGATAAGACAGGCAAAAAAATATTCTGACGAAATACGACAAAGTGAAAAAGAACTAAATGATATAGAACAGCAGATTGAGTACCTCATATCCTTAATTCCTAATATTCCGCACTCTTCAGTCCCTGTGGGTAAAAACTCTTCTGACAACCAGGTGGTTAAACAGTGGGGGGAAATATCAACTCCGCCATTTAATGTGATTCCTCACTGGGAGATAGGAGAAAAGCTCAATATCATTGATTTCCCAAGAGGTGCAAAAATTACAGGAAGTTTTTTCCCTGTTTTCCGGGCAGCAGGAGCTAGTCTTGTCCGCGCACTGATAAATTTTATGATTGACACTCATAGGAAACATGGATTTACGGAAGTTTGGGTGCCTGCCCTCGTAAATAAAGACAGCATGTTTTGTACAGGCCAACTTCCAAAGCTTGAAAAAGATATGTATGCCCTTGAAGAAGGCAACCTTTTTCTGATTCCCACCGCGGAAGTTCCTGTTACTAACCTCCATAGACAGGAAGTTATTCCTGAAGAAAACCTGCCTATATATTATGTTGCATACACTCCGTGTTTCAGGAGAGAAGCAGGTGCTTATGGCAAGGATACGAAAGGTTTAATAAGGCTTCATCAATTTGATAAGGTAGAACTTGTTAAATTTGTGGAACCTACAACTTCTTATGAAGAGCTTGAAACTCTTTTGAATGAAGCCGAAAGTATCTTGCAGGCATTAGGTTTACCTTATCGGGTAATAAAGCTTTGTACAGGAGATCTTAGTTTTTCGGCAAGTAAGTGCTATGATATCGAAACATGGGCTCCAGGTATCCAAAGATGGCTTGAAGTTTCTTCCTGTTCTAATTTTGAAGCATTTCAGGCCAGAAGAGGCAATATAAGGTATAGAAAAAGCGATGGTACAACAGATTACCTGCATACCCTCAATGGTTCTGGAGTTGCCCTCCCGAGGGTTATTATATCGATTGTGGAACATTACCAGCAGGCTGATGGTTCAATAATAGTTCCAGAGGTCTTGAGAAATTATATGGGTGGGTTGGAAAGAATAAAATAAAATTTGTCCGGAAAAACATCTAACGGTAAATAAAACCCTTAAAACAAGATAAAAGAGAAGGAGGAGAACAAAAGATGAGGATTTCTTTATGTACCATAAGTTTAATAGACCATACGGAAAATCTGGAGCAGGTGTTTCAGCTGATGAACAGGGTGGGTATAAGATATGCAGATACAAGGGCATCAAACCCACAAGGTCATGTATTAAGAAGTATGACTTTACAAGAGAGAAAAGATGTCCTGGCTCTTGCAAAAAAATATGGTATAAGTATATGTTCACTTGCTGGATCAGTTGGAGCTAAATTGTCTTCTGAAAAGGAAGAAGAGAGAGAACATGAGTTATCTGAGATGAAACAAGAAATAGACCTTGCTGTGGATCTTGGAGCCTCTGTTATAAGGATAGGAACAGGTATACCTTATAATCCTGCCTCTTCTTTTGTATATGATCCTGTTATGGTAGAAAGGGTGCTACCCTATCATAAAGAAGCGGCTGGATATGCAGAAAAAAAAGGAATAAAGATGGGCATTGAAAATCATGGTTTTTCTCTTAGTGCCTATACAGATAAACTGGCTGATTTTTGCTGCAAGGTGGGTTCTAAAAACTTTGGTGTTATCTATGAACCTGGCAACCTTTTTGGTAATCTTAAAGATTACAGGAAAGGTTTTTATGACCAGAAGGACCATATTGTCCACGTACATTTGAAAGATGGTTATCCTTTTCGGTTTCCAGACAGTTTGGAAGCAAGTCTTTACTGCACAGTATACGGATTGGGTAAACTTGATATTCCATGGGTTATAAAACGCCTTAAAGAGATTGATTACAAAGGATTTATTTCAATAGAGTATGAAGCCTGGCACCATGAGTATAACCTACCTGAGCCTGAAAAAGGAATTGCAGAATGTAAGATATACCTTGAAAGGGTTCTTGCACAAGCATGAGAGCATATAAAGTTTTATCTTTGCCTTTTTGGCAGAACCACTATATTCACTAGGAGGGAAAAATGAAAGAGAAACTTGCAATTGAAGGTGGAATACCTGTCCTTCAAAGGAAGGATTATAAAAACTGGCCTATTGTCAATGATGAAACGCGCCTTTTTGTGAACGAAGTAATGGACAGCGGTATCTTTGCTGGCGGAACGGCCCCTCAGGTAAGCGCTCTTGAAAAAGAATGGGCAAGATATCTGGGGAGGAAACACTGTCTTACAACCTGCAGTGGAACTGCGGCTCTTCACATGGCTGTCTCATCTATCGGAGTAAAACCTGGAGATGAGATAATAACTTCTGCTTTTACCTTTCTTGCCTCGGCATCCTGCGCCATCCATCAAAATGCCATACCTGTTTTTGTAGATATAGATGACAGGACATACAATATGGATCCGGCAAAACTTGAAGCAGTGATTACTGAAAGAACCAGGGCTATTATTCCTGTGCATATCCAGGGATTATCTGCTGATATGGATCCTATTCTGGCAATTGCTAGAAAGTATAACCTTTTTGTTATAGAAGATGCCTGCCAGGCGCATGGAGCAACCTACAAGGGGAAAAAGGTTGGTGCAATGGGAGATGCTTCAGCGTTCAGCCTGAATAACTTCAAAAACCTTCCAGGGGGAGAAGGTGGTCTTTTTGTGACAAATGATGAGGTTCTTTTGCAAAAAGGAAATCTTATCCGTTGTTTTGGAGATGAAGTAGATGAAGTGAGTCATAGAAGACAATACAATGCCTCTATTCTCGGCTACATGTACAGAAACCAGGAGTTGCCTGCGGCTTTTGCACGGGGACAGCTAAAACACCTTGATGAATACAATGAAATCAGAATTAAAAATGCCGATTATCTTACTGAAAACCTTGCTAAAATACCAGGAGTTATTCCTCCATACTGTCCACCAGAATGCACGCATGTCTATTTTATGTATAATGTGAGGTTTGACCCTAAAGCAGCGGGTGTTAAATGTTCTCCAAGAATTTTCAGAACCGCTGTTGAAAAGGCTCTTTACAAAGAAGGAGCCCTGGTAGGTCAGTGGCAGACAATGCCTGTACCTGCCCAGGATATATTTCAGAGCAAACTCGGATATGGAGGTTCACACTACCCGTGGTCAATAAACGAAAGTAAGGGTATAAAATACGATTATAATGTTGATGATTACCCGGTAGCAAAAGCACTCTGCGATAATTATACAATAGTCCATGGGATCCATCCGCCAAATGATATCAGACTTATGGAGAAAATTGTTTGTGCTTTCCAGAAAGTTTTTAGTGATATAGGTACTGTTTTGAAACATGTAGACGACCCTATTTACCCGGGCGCTGACAGTAAGCTTTATGGGTGTGCCTGAAGTAGGGTTTTGTTACAAAAGTGTCAAATTGAACCCTCAAAAAAGATAAGGAAGACATAATGAAAAGCAAAGGACTTTATGGCCGAAAATATCTAGATGTAAATGTAGAAACAAGAGAAATTGGGCCTCCTGACGAAAACCATGTTATTGTGAAAGTGCAGGCGTGTGGGGTATGTGGGACTGACATCAATTTTGTCAGGGACTGGGAAGGAGACCTTATGCCTCTGGGGCATGAGATTTCAGCAGAAGTTATAGCAATCGGCAAAAATGTGAAAAATGTCAAACCGGGAGATTCTGTTATAGTGGAAGACTGCACTATGTGCGGAGTATGCAGGGATTGTAAAAGTGGGCATCCTGAGTTCTGCAGGAATATGTATAATATGGAAAATCAGCCAGGTATGGGAGAATATCTTTCTGTAAACTATAATTGTCTTAACAGGTTTGAAGGGCTTGATTATGTTTCAGCTTCTTTGACAGAACCTCTCGCAGTATCACTTACCTCAGTTGTTAACGCGGAGATTCCTCTTGGAGGCAGTGTAGTAGTTTTAGGGCCCGGTCCTCTAGGGTTGATGTCTGCAAAGATAGCAAAACTTAGAGGCGCTGGTTTTGTTGCAATTACAGGTCTGCCAGCAGACAACCCGCGAGAAAAAGCCAGGTTTACCCTTGCGAGAAAATGGGGTTGTGACCTTGTACTGGAAAGTGGAAAGCACGATATTGAAAGTGAAATTAAAAAAATATTTCCAGAGGGGGTTGACAGGGTAATAGTTTCCTCACCGCCACAAAGCTTATATAATGCGTTCAAGGTCATTCATTTTGGTGGCATTATAACATTCTATGGTTTGCACTTTGGGGGGAAAAACATGGTAAATGTAGATATAAACGATATGATATTCCGTAAAATCACTTTGAAACCCACCTTCGCTGAGCCAGCAATAAACTTTCCGGTTGCTATAAATCTTTTGAAAGAAGGATTACTACCTGCTAAAGATATCATAACCCATACCTTCGGCTTCAACCAGACAAAAGAAATTATGGAAGCCATTATCAACGGTTCACAACCTATTATAAAGGCGGTATTAGTTCCAGGAAAATAATGGACATTTCAGATGTATCAGCAGGACTGTATGACATAGGGGGATTTTTTAATGAAACACTGGAGGAAAGAGTTGTTTTTCAATGTCCCTAAAAGAGTCGGTTTTGTGAATATTACAAAAGAAGTACAGCATGCTATTGACGAAAGCGGAATAAAGGAAGGGTTATGTCTTGTGAACTCCATGCATATAACAGCAAGTGTATTTATTAACGATGATGAACCAGGATTGCACAAGGATTTTGAAACATGGCTTGAAAAACTTGCACCTCACATGCCTGTTGCTCAATATGCCCACAATATAGGTGAAGAAAATGCCGATGCACATATGAAAAGACAGATAATGGGAAGGGAAGTTATTATCGCTATAACTGCTGGTAAGCTTGATTTTGGTCCTTGGGAACAGGTATTCTATGGAGAATTTGACGGCAACAGAACAAAAAGGGTATTAATAAAAATAATAGGTGAATAATTATTCCTTTATTGCAATACATTCAATCTCTACCAGCGCTTTTTTCGGAAGACAGGCAACCTGGACAGTACTACGTGCAGGTTTGTGTTTGAAGAAGCTTGCATAAACAAGGTTCATTTTCTCAAAATCTTTCATATCTTGCAGAAAAACGGTTGTCTTGATAACATTTTCAATAGTACATTCCGCTTCTTTCAATATAACAATTATATTGTTTATAACCTGCTGTGTCTGTACTGCTATATCCCCCTTTATCATTTCGTTGGAGGACGGGTCTATGGGTATCTGTCCTGAAAGAAAAACAAGATTACCGGAAATAACTGCCTGTGAATAAGGACCTATTGCCCAGGGTGCCTTATCTGTTGAAACTGTCTTAAACATTTTTTTATTCCTCCTTGTATAATATAAAACTCTTCTTTCACCTTTTTTCCTTTTACATAAAATTTTCCTATAACCTCTCCTCCACTTTTTTTAACAAGATTCTCAAAATTATCCATTGCCTGCTCTTTGCCTTTTCCACTGCCGTAAGTTATCAACAAAAAAACTTTTTTTCCACTCATATCGGAAAGATTGAGGAAAGAACGTATAGCAGGTGTTATATTAAATGCCCATACAGGGGTGCACAAAAAAATGACATCAAATTCTTTAATGTCAGGAACTAATTGGAGTTTAACATTTTTTTGTGTGAAAGCATCTATGCAGTTTTTTAAAAAATTGCCCGTCTGTTTTGTCTCAAGTCTAACAACAGAAACATTAAAATTTTCTTGCTCTATTACTTTTTTTAGTAAATAACTCAATGTTTCCGTACGTCCTGATAGAGAAAAATAAACTATACCAATTTCCATACTTATATGATAATATATAATAATAATAATACAAATAAATTTCACTTTAGGAGGAGTTTAACCATGGTAAGCGAAGGTAGTTTTATATCAATATTGATGAAAAAATCAAGAGATCTATCAGCCTCTGACATACATTTGCATGTAGATTCTCCACCACTGCTGCGTATAAAAGGTTCTCTTGTAAAGGTAGAAGATATGCCTGTGATTACATCTGAAA
>CAZYYF010000011.1:0-9511 GCA_964650875.1 uncultured bacterium | reverse complement strand
CGTATAAAAGGTTCTCTTGTAAAGGTAGAAGATATGCCTGTGATTACATCTGAAAAGATACAGGAAATAATTAAAGACACCCTTGTAAAAGAAAAAGACAGAGAAACTCTTGAAGAAAACGGAAGTATTGATATCGCATTGGCAATGCAAAATGTTGGGAGATTCCGTGTGAATTTTTTTAAACAACGTGGTTTTACATCAATCGTTGCAAGAAGAATTTCGGATGAAATCCCTGATTTTAAGATATTGAATCTTCCTGAATCTATCGGGAATATATCCCGTTTTGTCAATGGTCTTGTGCTTGTTACGGGCCCAACAGGATGCGGAAAGTCTTCCACTCTTGCTGCTTTGATAAACGATATAAACAGCAAGCGAGCCTGTCATATTTTATGTATTGAAGACCCCATAGAATATCTCTACCACAACAAAAAAGCGATAGTAACACAACGTGAGATAGGTATAGATGTGGACTCTTTCAAGGGCGCCCTTAAATATGCTGTCAGAGAGGACCCTGATATAATTATGATAGGGGAGATAAGGGATATTGATACCGTAGAGTTTGGCCTTCATGCTGCAGAAACAGGCCATATTGTTTTTGGAACGCTTCATAGTTCTAATGCGACCCTTACGATCGGAAGGTTACTTAATTTTTTCCCTCAGAACAGGCAGCCTCAGATCAGGCGTGACCTCAGTTTGCACCTGAAAGCTGTAGTTTCCCAGTTGCTCTTGCCTTCAATAAAACCGGATATTCAGAGGGTCCCTGCCTGTGAAATTATGTTTATCAATTCGCTTATTTCGCGTCTTATAGTTGAAGAAAAAGACGAAAAAATAATAAGGGCAATAAAAGCCGGGAAAGAAGAAGGTATGATAGATTTTGAGAACTCGCTGGTATCTCTTGTAAACAACGGATTCATAGAAAAAGAGACCGCACTCAGGTTTGCTGAAAACCCTCAAAGCGTTGAGATGAAACTGAGGGGTATATTTCTTAGCGAAGAAGGTGGTATTGTCAACTAATTTACCTGAAGGCTATTCAAAAGATTTATTGTGAGTAGTCGTACACAACCGTATTAAAATTTTTCTCCTGTATCTTAAGATACTTTTCTTTTGTGAGAGGTACCTGTGTTTCCCTTATAATTTTTTTAGCTGATGATGCGTTATCCCACAAAAGATCAACGAGACACATAGCAAGCACTTTTGCAGGTAAAACATAAGCCATATATTTATCAACTACTTTAAAATCATTTCCATGTGATACACCCTTCCATCCTGCAAGATAAGGATGTATAGCTGGCATAATTTGTGAAACATCTCCCATATCTGTTGAAGAAGCCTGGTATGGAATATAATGAAAATCTTCAGATTTTATGAAAGAAGTCAGGTTATTCTTGTAGATATCTACAAGTACCTTATTCTGAACCATAGGCATATATCCTGGTATAGTTTCTATTGATACTTTTGCTCCGAGGGCAAGTGCCCCTGCCATAATAGCCCTGTCTGCTTTCTTTGCCGCCTCAAGAATTGAATTAACCGTTGATGCTCGAATCTGGGTTTCCATAAGAACTTCCGAGGCAATTACATTGACCGCTGGAGAGGAAATTTCAAAGATAGAATGGACTCTTGCATGTTCTTCGTCAAGGTATGTTTCGTTTTGAGCATTAAGTGCAGCAAGGGCAATATGGGCAGACTGTAAAGCGTTGATACCAATATGAGGAGAAGCCGCAGCATGAGATGCCCTGCCTTCAAAACGGGAGACCTTAAATACAAACCCGTTATAAGATTCGGCTATACCTGTTGTACTTGACGCATGAATCATCATTGAAATATTTATATCGTCAAAGCAGCCGATTTTTATAAATTCCTGTTTCCCAGAAAGGAAAGATATTTTACCTTGCTTCCGGAGAGAAAGCCTGTAGTTCATATCATTGAACTCCTCGGCCGGAACAGCCATAAATGCAATCTTTCCACCAAGATAAGGTAGAACTCCACTTTCACTAATCGCAATGGCTGCTCCAATGATACCACTTATCTGTGAATTATGTCCACATGCATGGGCTGCACCTGTTTGTTTATCGGCAAAAGGGTGAGAAGGTACAGCCAGGGCATCAAGCTCTCCGATTACTGCAATCACAGGACCTTTTTTACCGCAGATTAAATCAGCGCGCACACCTGTGATAGCAAGCCCTGACTTAAAAGGGATATTCGCCTTTTTGAATACTTCCTGTACATAAGAAGATGTCTTGAATTCTTGAAAACCTTTTTCAGGCATTCTGAGAATATTCTCACCGATTTCTATTATTTCATTGCTGTGTTTATCAACAATCCTACAGAGCTCCTTTTTTGCTTTTTCTTTGCTTTCCATAAGCCATTTTCTCCAGGATTATATGGGCGTATACTTATAATTTAAAGGTATTCCATATTTACGATAGATATCTTTTTTATTGTTGCGAGCATGTAAAATAATAGGGCCAAAATAATTTTTTCCACGACTATCTATATCCACAAGAAAAGGCCCAAAATTCTCTACCGTTAAGACCCATGTGGCTTCAGTGGGTCCAATCTCTTGAAGGAAAAACACATTTTCAACTTTTTTTACCTGGCGGGCAAGAAGTACAGGGTATATTCCGATGGGAGAAAGATGCACAGCAACTGTATCTTTCATTGCATTGGTGGTTTTTTCTCCCATAGTACCTTTTCCTATTAGTGCCCTGGTTTTCAACCTTCGGATAATCTGGCCTGCATATTTTTCCATCCTTATACTTGTCGTTGGGGTCAACCCTAATACCTTCCATTCAAAACCATTGTTTTCCAAGACAGGTCCTACGTGCATCATAACATTGATTTTATCATAATCAAGGGCAGGCAGAATATTCTCCTCAACAGCCCTTAAATAAAAAGATTCTCTACCAGTAAATATCATTCCTGCAAGAGTAACAAGTTGGCCTGCTTCAAGACTGCGAGTTGTTTTTATATCCAGGGGTAACGTTAGTTGTTTTATCATTTTCACCTCTTTCAAACCAATCAGGATAATCAAGCATATCTACCTTTCCATTAGTATAAATCCTGGCGGTAGCACGCCGGCATACTGAACACTGGCAGTTAAAAGCAACCGGTAGAGCTGCTGTATGAGACGCTGCATATTCAATATGAAGGTCTAGAAGAGAAAATTTTCCTCCTAGTCCCATAGAACCTATGCCAAGGGAATTAATGTCTTCTTTTAGAGATTCTTCCATATCGGCAATGAGTTTTTCTGGATGGCGGCTACCCACAGGTCTCAACAGAGCTGATTCTTTTGCCATTTTCATACACAGGTCTGCTGTTCCTCCTATACCTATGCCTATAAGATTTGGAGGACAACTCTTGCCTGTTTCCATTGCCCTTGCTGCCGAGTCTATTACAAATTTTTTTATTCCTTTCAAACCGTCTACAGGTGTCATCATACGGTAAAAGGTACCAAATATTTCCGAGCCACCTCCTTTGGGAACAAAAGTAATTTCCATATACTCTATATGAGGAGAAAATTTGAATTCTACCTTCGGAAGAAATTGCAAGACATTCGTACCGGGATTATATCGGGTAATGGGGTGTACCATTGTCTTCCGTAACCGGTTATTTTTTGTTGCCTGCCTTACAGCACAACAGCATCTATCATAAAGAGATGTAAATGCTTTTTCAGGCAGTATGTTATTTCCTATCCTGAAATAAAACAGAGGATATCCAGTATCAGGGCAGGCAAGAAGAGATTCTTTCTCACATAGTAGAAGGTTTTCAAAAGTTGCTTTTATACTCTTTTGTGCCATACTTCCAGAAGTTTCTTCTTTAAGGATATTTTTGATACAAAGTTTAACATCCCCGGGTATGGTGGTGACGCTTTTCAGTATAAGGGTATCCAGTACTTTTTTTATTTTTGAATCAGGAATCAGATATTTTTGCATCATCTTTTTTCATACAAGGGTTTTTAACAGTTGGTACGCCTCACATAAAAGACTTCCTGTTGTTTTTTTTGATGCAATGGCATATTCTTCCCATTTTTTTATTTCATCTGGCGCTTTTTTACAGGATATATCTTTAAGATACCTTTTCTCAGTGGCCTTATAGAAAGAACCGTCAAGCATGGGAATATAGGTATGAACATATGTAATAGGAATCGGAAGGTAGACTGAATGTAAAGGATTGCCACAGCATACAAAATTAATGGAATCTAAAGGTTTGTTTTTTGTTATAAACTGGCATTCAACCGATACAGTCATCCAGAAATGTTCAAGGTTGTCGTTACATAGGCTGTCAGGGGCATTTTTTCTGTCTCTGGAAAAGGCAAAAATATCTTCTGGCGACAGCTCAGTTATATTTTTTTTCCCAAGAAGATATTTAAGTCTTTTGCGTCTGGTAATAGTATTTTTGTTTGGAGGCTGAGATTCCCATCTTTTAGCAGATGCAGTCGTAAAATGGTTTGAAACTACCCATCTGCCGGTGTGTATAAACCTGGCAGTATAATCCTGCGAATCACATTCAATTAACAACCCACTTTCAGAATCTGCAAATAAAAAAATGGCACCTCTGTTTTCACTTGCCCCTCCAAGCGCTTTCCCATCAATGAGCTTTTCTATAAGACATGGGATTTCCCTGATAGAACCTGCCCTTTCTGCTATATAACGCATAAGATGACAATCATTTAATAAAGGTCTTTCTGTCGGATGCTTTGTAAAAGAACCTGTATTGTTAGCTCCTGCAAGAAATTTCTCATTGAAGAAATGGGCAAACCCGGTATTACCGATATCTCTTCCTGCCTGTGAGGATAGAAAACCCTTGTTTTGCAACACAAAGAACGACTGTGGAAAGTTTTTTTCATCCCGTATTTTGAACAGAATATTTCTTTTTGAACCCACTTCAACAAAGGAAGAACAGCTTTGATATATCTCAAGATAAAAACCAGCAGGCATATCTGAATAAAAACTGTCAGGCAGACAGTTTAAGAAAATTAGTTTATCAGTATCTATACCTGTTACATCAGACTGCCCTTTTATTTCTTCAAGCCAGTGTGGGCAAGTACGCGAAAGCAAAGAAGTAAAATCTTTTACACGCGCATTAATGATTGAGGAAGGTATTTTTTTGATACGTTGAATTTCACAAACCTGCCTTATACGGCTTATAAGAACATTTTTTGAATACAACCCTATCTTTTTGCCATTTTGATAGGGGGTCCCTTTTAATTTTACAAACACTTTTTACTCCCAAGGTCATATTGTTTTACAAAGTTCCACCTACTTTACACCATCGATAAGTAGCGGGATGGGGATTGGTGCTACATGCAAACAGTTTGCACCGATCTCATCTTGCGAAACAAAGCAACTTTAGTCGGTTTGAACCCCATGGGTTCAACTCCCCCTCCCTGAGTAGCGGGATGGGGACTTGAACCCCAGACATACCGGGTATGAGCCGGTTGCTCTGCCACTGAGCTACCCCGCCAAATAATACAAATTGAAAACATCAATCTGTGAATTTCCACATTTGTTTTGTAGAGATTACATTTTACCTTTTTCCTTCCCTTGTTAGCAAATAAAGAGAAAGCTTTTTAAATGCATCCGCCCTATGACTTATTTTATTTTTCTCTTCCATAGATAACTCTGCAAAGGTTTTTCCTGATTCCTGTGTTTCAAACACAGGGTCATATCCGAAACCGTTATTTCCTCTTGGGCTGAAAGTAATAAAGCCTTCTACTTCTCCTCTGAAAAACCTTATACCGTTTGAGTCTATAAAAGCAATAACACTTATGAACTTTGCTTTTCTTTCATTAACATTTTTATATATCAAAAGACTGTCAAGTAGCTTCTTTATATTTTTTGTGTTATCTCCATGCTGTCCTGCAAACCTTGCAGAATGAATACCTGGTAGACCTCCAAGAGATTCAACTTCAAGTCCAGAATCCTCACCTGCAACAGATTCAAGAGGAAGATATTTTTTAAGATATTTTGCTTTAGCTAGAGCATTTTCTTCAAAAGTCTTTCCTTCCTCTTCAGGAAAATCAATATCCGAGGGGGATGGAAAAACCTCTACTCCTGCTATTTTCATTATCTGCCGAACTTCATTTATCTTGTTAACATTCTTAGTGGCCAAGTAAAAATGCAATTTCATCTTTCAGTATCCTTTTTTCCATTTCTATAATCTCTTTTATTCCCTCTTCTGCAATTGACAACAAAGAATGAAGCTCGTTTATAGTAAAAGGAGCACCTTCTGCTGTTCCCTGTATTTCTATAAATTCTCCGCTGCCGGTCATAACAACATTAAAATCTACAGAGGCTACTGAATCCTCTGAATAATCAAGGTCAATTAAATATTCCCCATAAACGATACCAACGCTTATGGCTGCAAGATAATCACGCAGGAGAGGTAACTGGACCATATTGGTTTTTTTTAACTTTGATAACCCTTCTACCAGAGCGATAAAAGCACCTGTTACTGCTGCGGTTCTTGTGCCACCGTCCGCTTGTAGTACATCACAATCAACATATATGGTTTTTTCTCCTATCTTTTTGAGGTCTAATATACCCCTTAACGACCTGCCTATCATCCGTTGTATTTCCTGACTTCTTCCTGTAAGATTTGAACTTCTCTGGCTTCTTTCACTGGTAGAAGCAGGCAGTAAAGAATATTCTGCAGTAAGCCATCCACTTTGTGTATTTCTCAGAAAACCTGGTACTTTATCTTCCTGGCTAACAGCGCATAAAACCCTTGTATCTCCTATTTCTATAAGGCACGATCCGAGAGCATACTTTAGAAACCCTTTTGTTACCTTTATTTCTCTGATACCAGAGGGGGTCCTGAGACCTTTTCTTTTACGTTCCATTTGCATCACATCCTTTTTCCCTTTCCACCCTGTAAGACTGGAAGTGGATTTATTACGCCATCGTTTTAAAGAAACACAGGATAGGTAAAAATATAAAAGGAAAAATTATCGTTGTCTTGCGTCATTTTTATATTGAACTCCCAACAGTGAGCCTTTTTCCATATTTCTATAGAATAATTGTTGAAAGAACCTTCCTCAAAATCGTAATTCAATTTAATCTCATAACGCCATTGATTATTTATATTATGTTGGAAACCAGATGTGATGCCACATATATCACCTATCTCATCATACCTTGTTCCCAAAGAACACTGATATTTTTCCGCGTTGAAAATTATATCGTTGACGCCAAAAGTATATGTCCGTCTGCTCGCGTCCCATTCATTGTCTCCGGTAACATATATATTTTGTGTCAGATGTATGTCATACCTTAAAGAAAGTTCTTCTAAACTATTGTCATCTATGTCGTAAAGATTTTCAACGAGAAGTCTTCCAAGATATCTATCTTTCTTCCAGAATGTCCAATCCATATTAATTCCTGCAAAAGTGCCACTTTCCACATTCTCTGTTCTATCAAAATATTCAAGTTCTTCTTTTTCATATCTCAAACCCCTGTAAAATAACGAAAGTGAAGGTCTAAAATATTCTGTGAAATTCTTATGCTCTTTTTTCATAAGAGTGGCTATACTCGTTCCGCCTTCTGCTGAAAAATTAAATTTGTTATCCGAATTTCTATAATCAATTCCTGAAAAAGACAGGTAAGGTGCAAAAAGAATGTTTCCTTTGTTATGCCGTGAGTTTATCGTGAGAGTATCCATGCTTCTAAGATGGTAGTCTTCGTTTTTATAAAAGTTTGTTATTTTGAAATCATTTTCAATAAAAACAGGCCATTCGGCAAGTTGAATAAATGGGGTATAAAACCTCAATTCTGGAATTTTTTCAATACTCAAAAAATCTTCCTGCGCATTATCTCTAAAATCAATATTCAATATCCCGCTTTTAAAGTTCTTTGAAAATGAGAGATGGTTGTACGTTTTGCTTTTCTTAAGATACAGGTCATTAAAAAAGTCATAAAAAAAATCGTCATCATACATCCATCTCCAGTCTATAATAAGGTTATCCTGTCCCCAATCAGAAGGAGAAACCCTGTGAAATTCTGCCCAACCTCCATAAGCAAACTCGTCTTCATCCAACCGTCGGACTATAAATGTTGATATTTTAAGGTTCTTATCTTTAGATTCTATTTCAGGACCTATACCAATACTTTCAGTACCTATGCTAAATTTTTCGCGCATGATTGTATCGGTTGTTTGTGAAACCCTCTGCTGGAAAACCATATCAAGAGTTTCTCCGATTCTTGTGGTGTGTCCTGAAGAAACAAGAAAAGGGGATGTCTTTGTTTTCTCATCCAGGGTAATACGTGGAAAATAGAAAATATTGAAGTTCTTACCCAAAACAAGTTTCATCTTTTCTGCTCTGATGTAATCCTGGTAAACATATTCTATTTTTTCAGCAGAAAACCTATAGTGGACGTCTTCCCTGTCGCAGGTTGTGATGTAGCCTTTATACAATAAAAAAGTTTTTTTGTCTCTTTCTATTTTTTCAGCTTTTCCATAAACAGGCGGCGACGAAAAAGAAGCGTTGAGTAAAACACCTTTTTCTTCATAGATATTATAAGTAAGATAATCCGATGTGAAATAGCCCTGTGGGGTTTCAACCTTTATTCCGTTCTCAGCGGTTATTTCTCCAGCTGCCCTGTTGAAAACAGCGTTACTGCAGCTGATGACTATTTCTTCAAATACAACCTTTACATTTCCGGAAAGCATTAGTTTTTCCGGTTGCCCAGTTTTATCACATTGGACACTTAAAACATCTGCTGTGTAATAAACATTTTTATCTGAGGACAACACAACTGTACAAAATAAAAAATATAATAGTATAAAAGGTACAAAAACATATGTTGTTGAACAGGGTTTCATCTTTGTAAAAAGCAAAGAAGTTAGAATGCAACAATCGAAAATTTAAGGTAGTTATCAAAAGCCTCTTTAATGGGAGCAAGGACATGGCCCGGAACAACACTTGCATGGTGACGATGTCCCAGACAACCTATGGTTTTCAAAACATTCTGAAGGTCATCTATTTTTGCTACACCGGCACATCCGAAAAAATCGTCAGGTATCGGGTCGTCCGTAAATATTCCCTCTCCGGCATAAAATTCAAGTTCACCATTGCGCGTAAGCATACTACCATAAGTGAACGGTCCTTCTAAAATACGTCCCTGGCTACATCCAAAAGAACAACCCTTGCCTACACTATTTGCCAGTATTGCATGGTCAACAATCCTGCCTTCTGTCTTCATCATTTTCCTGGGTACAGGTCCGCAGTGGAAAAGAATGCATTTTTCCTCTTCTTGTCCGTAGTTGTTATTCCAGTCAAGGCATGTAGCCACACTGCCTGTAGCTCTACTTAGAGCAAACATAGTTACAGCATCGCCTATATCGGTTTCACAGGCTGCAGGAATTCCTCTGTTGTTGAGTTCACTTAATACCACGCAGGGAGAGATACCCATAACTTCTTGCATCTCAACCCAACAACGTAGGGCAATCGCATCAAAATGGTATTCCTCTATCATCTCATCAAATACCACTGCAAGTTTAACAATATTTTCAA
>CAZYYF010000010.1:1735-18936 GCA_964650875.1 uncultured bacterium | reverse complement strand
AAGGAGAAGAAAGATGGGACTGCTTGACATCCTGTGGATTGCCGCAATGGTCGCTGGCGTTACCGCCGCCTGCCTCGTGCTCTACTCACTCCTCGTCGTGTCGTCCAATGCTGACGATATGATGGAGGAGTGCCCCGGGGACTGCGCCAACTGCTGGCGCGTGTCCAGTTGTGAGCACCGGCCCGAGCCGCTGCACCAGGCTGGACACCTGCGTTATATGGGCTGACCGCAAACGGCATAGGGGTCTCGGCGCACAAGCCGGGACCCCTACGCTAGGGGGAGGAGGAGAAACACCGCTACTCCATCTTACCCCTATCGGCCGCCTTGTCAACCGCTTTCTCGGCGGGGCGACAGACGTAGCCGCAACACCCGCAACGCTGCCCCTCCTTCACCATCGTCATCTCGCACTTCTCGCACCAGTAGTACTTCTCCCGCCTTGGCCGCTTACCCTGATTAAGCATACTTACTCATCACCTTGTGAAGAGCCGGTAACAGCCCGTCACGCGACGCCTAACGGCATCATAGGCCGTCACCTTGGTCCCTGGTGGCCGCGGGAAACCACGGGTAGCACTCGTGTTCTCGGCAATGAGGTCCTTGTCGTCGTCGTACTCGTTGCCCATGTAGAGCGCAATATGCCCGGGGTCACCGGCGAAGCCGAGAATATCGCCCGGGCGACGGTCCTTGAGCGGCACCCTGTAGGGCTCCAGCTTCTTGAGGGTCTCGCAGGCTTTGCGGGCGCCGAAGTACCAGGTGAAGGCCGGCAGGCCGATGGCAACCTCAAAGACCTGGCGAATGAAGCGGTTGCAGAAGCCCCCGGTAGTGAGGTCAAAGACCTGTGCGGCGGCCCCGGAGCCAAGCTTGACGGCGGTCTTGCCGGCGGCCCTGGCTTTGACGGCCTCGGTTGCTACTTTTATGACGGCCCGACGCTTCCCTTCATCGTACAGAGCCATTCTGCTGTCCTCCTCTGTTTATGAGGTGATGACCCACCACGTTGTGATGCAGCTGGCGGGGATGCGACGCCACCCAGGATACGGCACCCAAAGGTCGCCCCAGATATGGGCTCCCTTGCGCTTCGCGACGCGATCGTTGCGACGTGCCCCGGTGTCGCCGATAATCCGCAGTTGTCCAGGGCGAGGCACCCAGACAATGCTATGGGCGGGGAGCAGGTTCGCGGCGGCGATACTCTCGTCGCAACCGTAGCCCCAGCGACAGGCTTCTCCGCGGTCGAAGCCCTCCTGAGGGTAGTACGTGGTCTGCCAGACCTTGACGCGGCGTATAGCGCCCTTCAGGCCCTGCTCATAGGCCTTGCGTTGCCAGGGCTTGAGCGGCCCATAATGCCCTTTGAGGGCCTTCTTCGCGCACCTTACGAAGGGGTCTTCTGTTTCTGCTGCGGTTACGGCTGCCGTCAACCCGCATAGCAGCATGGGGATGACGACTATCGCTGCTTTGCCCATTTCGCTTTCCACCTCTTGATGGCTATCTCGTGTTTGGCTTCTCTCTGGACCATGATGGCCCGAAGCTTGGACCAGTGATGTTCATCGCAACGGACTTCGCGCTTGCCTGTGCGGTAGATTGTGATGTACCGATACGGCTTGTCGCATCCCGGATAGTCACAAGTCATTGCTTTCTCCCCTTGCAATGTTGGTCAGAGCGACGATAATGACCGTACCGAGGCGCTGTGCACCGAACTGTCTCTGTATAGAGCGCGTGCCTGCCGTTGGCAGGATAGGCCACAGCGCAGCTATCTTTGTCGTGCCATGCGGTAGAGGTCGGTCTCCCTGGCTGCGACCAGCGCCGCCAGGGCGTCACAGATGTGGTCGTAACCCTCCCACGACCCCACCACCGGCCAGACGTCCATGATGGCCGCCTGCACCTGCTCCTTCGACCCGCGCTTCGACCCCGTTACGGCCTCCTTGCCAGCGTACGGCGACACGAGGGCCAGCGGCAGCCCAATGACCTGCCGTAGCGTCCCCAGGATGCCGTAGCAGATGCCCTGGGCCACGGCTGACTGCGCATGCTGACTGCCGTAGGGCAGCTCCGCCACCAACAGGACCGGCTCATAGCTGGCGATAATCGCCTGTATCTCGGCGACGATCTCGGCTACGCGCCTGATCATGCCTGCGCCCTTGTTGTGGTCAGTCGGCTGTGCCCTGGTCACGATAACGCCGCCGCCCAGGAGGTCTTCCGGGAAGCCTATGGGCTTGACGACCGCCCAACCCGTGTGCTGCAAGGACACGTCCAGCGCCAGAATGTTGTTCATGTGCTCCCTCCTTTCTCCCCTTGGGGGTATCGCCTGCTCCTGCCGGGTATCTCAAGGATCAGTCCGCGCCGTGCCCGGTCGTACCAGCGGGCGAAGCCAGGCTCCTCGGATAACTGGCGAAGTGTCCGGTTGGCGGAGACGATGTTGACGCGCCGGGGGCTATCGCGCACCTCGGTGAGTGCGTCCCAGCGGTAGAGGACACGGCCCCGCTCGACGTCGTGCGGCGACCGGAGCAGCCACCGATCCACGTCGTCAACCAGGAGCACCTTGCAACGCATGACCAGCTGAATGTTGACCGGCACGGCCTCGCGGGCACGTTCCCATTCCAGCAGGTCAAGCTCCAGTTCATCGGCCCGGCGATAGATGACATTGGTCTCCGGCGGTAGCGCCAGGGCGATCCGGACCATTGACAGGCTTTTGCCGATGCCGCAGCCACCCAGCAGCGTCAACCACTGCACGGTGTCTTCTTCCCATGGCTTCCTCGCAATCCAGTCGGCGAGGGCCCGTCGCGAGGGCCCGTCCACAAAGGCAGGCTGTTCCTCCTGGTACTCACGAACGTCTGCATACTCAAAGCCCCAGTTGACGAGGCGGGCGACGTCTGTTTCTGTCACGGTCTTACCTCCCCGAAGTCATCTGCTGTTGCCGGTCCGAGAGCGACCGACTTCTTCTTGCGCTGCCATTCCCATTTGCGGGTCATTGCTTCGCGCATGACCCTGGCGGCCCATTGTGAGGGGTCCGCCGGCCTCTCGTAGCGCGGTGTGTCCTTGCCGTTGCTGCTGACGTGGCAAAGCCACTGCTCAAAGTCCTCTACGGTGTAGGACTTGAGAAGCTGCATGACCGCGGCCCAGGCGGCAGTATCGGGCTGTAGCGGCAGGTCAAACTGGAGCCAGACCGCCTGCAGGATTTCTTCCGCCTGGAGCCGCCTCTCCTGCGAGAGCGCGCTTGTCGGCTTGGGCTCTGTCTTCTTCTTGCGTTTCGGCGGCTTTTGCTTCGGCGCCACCTCTATGAGGCTGAGCTGCTCCTCGGGCTCCACCTTATAGTCGCGGGTTGGAGTGAGGTCATCCTCATAAAGCCGCATGGGCGGCCTCGGCATGCCGGACCGCCCATGCTCAGAGCGCTTGTGAAGTGTGCCCTTTTGGTACTCGTCGAACGTCGGGTACCAGAGGTAGTCCTTGTTCTTCTCCTTGAACCGCTTCAGTAGCCCCACCCTCGTGAGTTCCCTGATGGCCTGTGCTATCTCCTCCGGCCCCTCCGGGCGCAACGGGAAGACCAGGCTTTTGAGCGTGGCCGGTGAGCCTGGTATGACGCCCCAGTCTGATGCATGAGGGATGCCCCATGTATAGAGGAGGGCAGCTACGCTTGAGACCTTTCCCAGCTGCTCACAACTGGAGATCTTGACATGCAGTAGCCGCCGCGTAGCCATGGCTGCCCTAGGTCCTCACGAGTGGTCGGATGACCCAGACGCGGCACTCCGTGAAGCAGCCGCCTTTCTCGCTGCGCCTGCTGACGGCACGGCACTCGGCCTCAATCACCATGCCCTCCTCCAGCTGTTGTTCGGCCAGGTGCATCGCCTGGCCGTAAAGCGTCAGGGCCACGAGGCCTTCGGCGTCTTGCCCGGTAATGCCCTTCGGCTCGCACCACCGGACGTACAGGACGAGACACCGGTCCTCCTTGCCCTGATTGCTGAAAGTCTTGAACTCACTCGACTCAATCCTGCCGACCACAAGAACCTTGTTCATTGACTCAGAGCCTCCCCCACGCCTTCGGCTTTCCAGATGAGGTACAGGCGCTCCGCCCTCGTCAAGCTCGCGAAGTCCTCGGGTTTGGAGCCCTTGCCGATGGAGCGCATCAAGGCCCCCTGAGCCAGGGGCTTCACGCCACAGACGTTCTGCAGGTAGCCGCGGAAGGAGCCAACCGTTGATATGGCTTCCTTGTACTCTTCGGACAGGGAGCCACTTGCGATCATTTCTTCGGCCTCGGCAATGCCGCGGTCGTCGTCTCCGAGGCGTTGGGGTTCGACTGCGGGCGGCTGGTCAAACACGTCCTCGTCCTCAAACTCGTCTGCTTCCTGTTTGCTGTTTTGTCTCTGCACGGGGCTGTCCACGATGCGCCTCCCCTCGGAGAGTTCATCGCCCGTAAACTGCGTGCCGTAGCCGACGAGGGCCAGGGCCCTGCCGATAGCACCGGTCTCGGCCTTCTCGGCGTAGTCGGGGAATGAATCCTTCGTCTCGGTCTTGGTGGCCGTGCTGATGACGCGGCCCTGCGGGTCAATGATGGTGGCGCGGTACCTGGCCTTGCTGTCGTCTATCTCCTCCGCGCACGTGACGATACCCCAGCCGCTGTCCGCTGGGTAGTCGTTGCGGAACCAGGCGATGCGCCACTTCACCTCCAGATATTCTGACCCGCGCAAGCGGATCAGGTGACTTCTTGCGTCAAACTCCATCTTCTTTCCTCCCGTTATGCGGACTGCGCGGATGTGGCTGCAGTTCTTGAGGTGTGTCGGGCAACTGCAGGCCAGCGTGGGCTTGCCGCGAACGATAACTTCCTGGACGGTGTAGCTGTCGTGGTCGCCCCTGACGACCCAACCGTCAGGTGTCCTTGTGACGCGGCCTTCCCTGACGAGGCGCTCTGCCTTGGCGTCAAGCGTCTCCCTTGGCATTGTCCTGCCTCGCCTTCCGCAGGCCCGTGGCGCGGTGTCCTGGCGGTATGACGTCCTTGACTTCCGGCTCCGGCTCCGGCTCCGGCGGCGGCGCGGGTTCGCTGTAGAGCGGGATGAAGTTCTGCTTGGTCCTTTCGAGGACCCTCTTGAGCACGATGCGAGGGTCTATGGCCGCATGGACCCTTCGCCAGCGGGCGAAGGTACTCTTGACCAGGTCGTTGTACTCCGTCAGAAGCGCATCAAGCTGGTCTTGCTGCATGTTGGCCTCCTATTCCACGTCAAACTCATACTCCTGTGCGGGCTCCACGTCCCGCACAAACTCCACCACTTCGCCGGTGTCGCTGACCACGTACTGCAGCCCGCTCTTCGTGAGGACGGCCTTGATAGCCGACTTGCTGATTTTGCGGGGAGCGAAGTCGTCAACGCGCTCCTGCTGCAGCGCCCAGCGCAGTGCGGCCTCCTCGTCCCACGATATGGTCGCCCGGCACTTCTTCAGCCGCAGCGTCCCATGGATCAGGTCTACCCGCTTGCTGCCCGCGTGGAAGTCCTGCATGTACTGGTCGAGGACGCCTTCCCAGAACTTCCGCTGGCGCTCCAGGCGGGCCGTCTGCTGCTGTTCCCACTCTTTGATCTGGGCGATCTGGGCGCTGGCGTGGTCATGCACCCACGTCTCCTGGTGGGCGACGGTCTTGTACTTGCGGATTGCCCATTCGGCCAGTTCCGTGGCCTTGAGGGGGTCACCCATGGCGTGGTCGCGGATGTTGTAGTAGCCGCGTGGCGAGGCGTTGGGCAGCACGGGCCGCCCCTGGTCGTCCATGGGTTCGGTGCCCTCCTCGGTGACGCCGGCGGCCATCAGGGCCTCCTCCAGCTCCTGGAGCCCGGCCCCTGCCGCAATCATCTCCTCCAACGTCTGCTCAAGCCGTTCATTCGTCGTCATCTCTCCACCCTCTTTTCATAGACTTCATGAGGTTCTCCAACATGCCGAGGACCTTCCAGCCGTCATTCTGCTCGAACTGCATGGAGATCTGGATGGTGCCCAGCGAGAGCACGATCTCCAGCCACCCGCTTCCGAGTTTTCGTACTTTTCCCTCAAACTTGCTTGGGTTGAGGAACAGGTAGTTCACCAGCCTTCTCCTTCCCCCTTGTGAGGATTTTTCACCTCGATCCAGCTGCTCCTCAGGGCTTCGTCCCTGATGGCATCATCCTCTCTGTCCTTTTGCCTCTTGTTCTCCTCGTCCTCCTGTCGGTTGAGATCGTCCTCGCTTTCAGCGGGGCGGTAGGGGAGCGTGCCATGCGGCAAGTACCTTGGGGGTTTAGCCGATGGTGGGGCGTTGCGGGCCCTCTGCCTGTCCAGTTCCCTGGAGGCGGCGAGAGCCGCTGCTCTCCAGTAAGAGGCCCAGTTGTCATACTGCTTGAGCCTCTTGGAGAGGAGGTGATAGGTCGTTGCGACGCCAATGAGAGCGCCGCCGAGGAACCCCAGGAGCGTGAAGAGGTTCATACGGGTTCCTTCACGTAGCGGTCGAACCGTCCGCCAGGCCGGTAGATGTACCCGATGCGGGCCATCTGCCGCTCCAGTTGGGTGCGGTCCACCTTGAGCTCGTCCGCCACAGCCTGGAGTGTGGCGCCCTCGGCGACCGCGTTGAGGATGTAGGCGACGAGGTCAAAGTCCGGGTCTCCCGTTCTGCGCCTCGCCGCTGCTTGCTGCTTGTCCAGCCACTTCGTTATTGCCATCTCGCCCTCCTGTTGTGGTGAGTGTACTGTGGCAGACTATAGCAAGTTACAAGCACGTTGTCAAGCACTTTTGCGGCGAGGGCCAAAAAAAGCTTCTCGGGAAGCAAACCGCCTACCCGGGCTCCATGGCCGCGACGGGCGGCGGTCTGTCGTGCGAATGTTACTGCGCCGAAGGGGTCTGCAAGTGTGGGTGCTGTCCGGGCTCAGACCTCGTAGACGTGCTCGTCGCGCTCGCCACAGACAGGGCAGATCGTGTCCTCGGTGTTCTCCCGGAGGAAGTGCTTCATCGGGCCCTTGTAGCCGCAGGCCGCACACTGCATGAGCAGGTCCCCATCCTGGAATGCCCCGTAATCGCGCGACGTTTCGTTCTGAGCCGTTTTCTTGGGCCGCATAGGGCTACCCCCTTATCGCGATGTTTCGTCGCGTCCTGGCGAATTCTCGTGCGATTTTTACGACCTCCAGATAGCGGGATGGACCAGCATTGCTGACCCAGGGCTTATCTGGCCGTCCCCATCCGCCTGTTGACCTACTAGTGATGGTCAGCTGACCTACTAGTGATCATCAGCAAACTGTAACGGCTAGCACCTCGCTAACGCTCGGTGCACGCACGCCACCAAGGGGACAAGCAAGTGAGGGTCAGTTAGATGATGTTCCCCTTGGTGACGTGCGTTGTTTTGGGTCTTTTCTGTTCATATAATTATTATTACCTTAGATGACAGTCAGCAAAATCTACTGTTGACTGTACATTCAATATGCGCCCGCGGCTCCCGGCCGGCGATCGCCGGTTTTTCAAGTTTTCGCGGTGAAGTTCCCGGAAGTTCCCGGAAGAGGGCCCGCAGAGGCCCCTGAATGGCCCGTAGCGCCTATTTTCAACAATTCATGTTATCAATAGTGCGGACTGCGGAGTTCCGGGAATTTCCGGGAATTTCCCGGAAGAGGCCTCGGAGAGGCCCCTGAATGGCCCGTAGAGGCCATTTCTAACGATTCACCTTATCAATGGTGCGGACTTTCCGTGCATGGATTGCTCGCGACACGCAAACCGCAGGACGAGAAGAGCACGAAGTTCCGGGAAATTCCCGGAAGAGGCCGCGCAGAGGGCCCTCATTGCCACGGAGAGGCCATTTCCGACAAATCGTATTATCAATAGTGCGGACTACGGCAACCTGCCCTTGCCTGAAACTTGCCAAAGACGGTGGCTATCCGCACTTCCTGGAACTCTCCCCGCGCGGCTGCTTGTTCGGCTGCACAACCACCTTGTGCGTGACCATTGCCGTCAGCGCCGCCGCCGCCACGTCGCGCCACATGCCCTCATACGGCACCCAGTTGTGGGCCATCATCACCCCCAGCGCCGCCATCCCCGCCACCATCGCCTGCTTCACCAGGGCCCGCGCAGAGCCCACCAGCCGCAGCCGCTTCAACAGCTCCATGGCGACGATGATCGCCATCCCGACGACCAGCACCACGTCTTCCTCGTTCATCTCCCCACCTCACTTCATGTAGTGCGTAATCACTAGCTGCATGGCTACGCCGAGAGCACCCACCAGTGCGACCAGCAGTTTGGTGCTGCTGTCTCGTCGTGCAGCCGCGATTCTACTGTCTTGCACTATTTGTGCAAGGCTGCTAGAGAGCTTCGCCAAGGCGTCTCCCTGTCGCGACAGTTCGCCTTTCATCTGCTCTACCTCGTATCGTTGGACGTGATTACCATTGCAGTGTGCCTCGAGGCGTTGCAAGACGCTGGCAACATGCTCGTGATGCGGGCAATCCATTGCTCAAGTACCTGTGGCGATTATAGCGGCTGTCCAGCATAACTCAGTTCAACCAGTTTCTGTCGCGCGCGGGGCTCATCTGGTCCCAGTAGGTCTTGGGCCCACGCCCGGCCTGGCGCTCCTTGAGTTCAGCTTCTAGCAACTTGCCATCCACGTAGAGGCCCTTGCCCTCCCGTTCGGAGGTCCGTACCAGGGCCTCTAGCTGCTCCTTGGTCATGTTCTGGAGACAGCGGTTCCAGAAGACCGGCTCCACATGGCGGCCTTTCTTGAGGCGATACTCGTACACCTTGCGGATCATTTCGGACTTCTGCTGCTCGTAGGCGTAGCCGAGGTCCTCGCGCCCCTCCTTGATGAGCTTCTGCCAGCGTGTCTTGCTGAGGCGCGCCTTCTCGAGGGTGCCTGGCTGCGGCGGCGGCAGGCCGCTCTTCGGGTCGTCAACCGCCTCCTTGAGCAGCTCCCACTTGCTGACGTAGGTGCCGAGGACGGGTATGCCGCGGGGTAGCTGGTCAATCTCGTGGGTGGCGAGAGCGTTGGCGACCGCCGGCAGCGGCGGCACCAGGCTGCTGACAAGCTTGCGCGACGTGTTGAAAATCCAGTTGCCCCAGTCGCCAATGAGGTCAAAGGCCGGGATGCGGAAGCGCTCGAACATGGTCCAGTGGCCGTCGAGTTCGGCGACAGCGGGGTAGTTCTCCCAGCGGAACTCCTTCATGCGCGTGCGGAAGCTCACGGGCATCCAGCCGGGGTCCCGCCGCATCTTCGCCGGGCGGCCCTCGTAGATGATATCCTGCTGCTGGTCGCTGTGGGTCAGGGCGGACTTCAGACGCCGCGCTCCCGCCGTGTACGCACCGAAGACCCCTGGCGACCGGATGGCCAGCTGCACGGCCTGCTCGGAACGATGCCGGAAGTAGCGGACGAACCACAGCAACATGCCCGCCGCCCTATCCACGCCCGTCGCCATCTCCGGGGAGTACTCCACGGCGTAGTTGGTGACGAGGGCGCGGGCTGTCGCCGGGTCCTCGCCCGCCTCGATGAAGCCGAGGAAGAGCGCCGTCCGGCTCACGGTGTCAATGCCGAAGGCGGCGTTGAAGTACGTCCGGAGCCAGCCCTTGAGCTCCTGCTTGGGGACGTTGAAAATCCGTGCCCACTCCAGTCCGTGGCGGCGGTAGGCCTGCGCCGTCTCAAAGTGCCGGAAGGCGCTGCGGGCCAGCGTCGGGCCCATGCCCACGTCAACAGGGTACTGCTTCGCAAAGCGCAACGCCTCCTCGTAGGCCTGCCGCCAGCGCGACGGCCGCGAGACAATGTACCCCACCAGTTCGCGGATTTTGTCGGTGACCCACGTGGAACTGAGCGGGCGCAGATGTGTGGCCCCGTAGCGTGCCACCTCCGCATGATGCTGCGCCATGACCCACGTCGTCGCCCCCAGGGCCTTGAGCATATGCCGACCGTAGACCGGGTTGAACCCCACCGCCGTGAGCAGGTTGAAGAAGCCCTCCATCACGTTCATCTTGAGCCAGTTGGTGAGGTTCTCAAGGGACGCCAGGACCGGCCCCTTCAGCGGCGACGCGAACTTGTTGAGGAAGAGGAACTTTCGCTCCAGGTCGCCGATGGCCGGGGCACGGTCAATAATCTCAGCCTGCATCTCTGGCGGGATAAGGTAGTTGGAGAGCCCCTCGATAAGCTTCCCGGTGCTCCAGCGGGGCTGCACGTAGCCCGCCCGCACGTAGCGCAGGGCCTCCTGGTGGCTGATGCTGGGCACGTGGATGCCGTAGCGCTCCACCATATCCATGACGGCCTCAAGGCGCTCCATGTTGGCAGCACGGTGAATGTAGTTGTAAACAAGCTGCTGCAGGTCCAGCTCGGGAAGGTCCATCTGGCGCAGTATTTCTTCCCAGTTGAAGTCGTCCTCGTTGACGGCCTCGGCGATCCGCCGCGCCTTGTCGAAGACGACGTCTTCGTGGCTTGCTGCGGTGGCGGTCAGGTCCCAGATAGATCGCCCCGGGCCGGGGAAGTATTGCCCGACCGTCAGGTAGCCCTCCATCGTCAGTTCCAGTTCTTCGCGGCTCGCCCGCGGCGCTGTAAACATGACGTAGCCTGGCCCGAGGTCGCCCACCGGCGGGGCGTTTTCGCCCATCATCCGCCGCTGGACCTTGTTGGCGATATCCCGCAGGGAGGTCCACTCCAGCTCAGGATTGCCGTGCCATATCTGGTCCAGCAACACCTTGACCTCTTCCCCGGCGTCAAAGACGGCCAGGACGCGCGGGTGCACAAGCTTGCGGTTCAGCGTGCCGTCGGGATTGATCAGGCGGCTGTAGTCGGCCAGGGGCTTGACGGTACGGTCAGAAGCCGCCAGCGACTGGTAAACCATCCGCAGGCGCTCCTCGAGGGGTAGCGCCGTAATCTGCGTCCCCGCGGGTGCCTCCCCAATCGCCGCCTTGTAGTAGTGGGGCTCGGAATGGATATGCTGCAGCGTGGCGGCAATCCCCTCGCTGTACTGAATATCCCGCCGCTCGAAGATTTCGTTGGCTATCCGCAGGCGCTCCACCTCACGACGGCCAATCGTGCTCAGGCGGCTCCGCCAGAAGTTCCGGTGCACGGGCTTCATGTGGGCCTGTGACGACACGTAGCCCTTGATACCCCGCCCGACGGCCCTCAGCCCCTTCGGCAAGCGCTCGTATGCGCCCCGCTGCATCGCCTCCAGCCAGACGTTATGATAGAGCTCCTGCAGCTGCTCCTCGGGCAGCGTCTGGAGCTTCTCGGTGGCAGTAGCGATCTGCTTTTCGAGGTGCCTCACGGCGCGCTGCCGGATAACCTGCTCTATGCGTGGCGTGATGGTAACGCCGCGCTCCTGCAGCTTGGCCAACAGGGCATCGGCGTCGCTGATCCGTCGTGGGAGGCGCTTGATGACAGCCGCCTGCTGGGCCAGGATAGCCGTCCGCTCCATGCGGCGTTCGAACTTCCGCGCTGCGGCCTCGTACTTGGCCACCACGGCCTGATAGACCCGTTGGGCCTGCGCGCGGAGGGCCTCGGCCTGCTCCGACTGCGTCGCCCGCGCGGCGGCAGTCGCCTCGTCCAGCTGCCGATAGGCCGCGCGCACCTCGTCATAGAGGTTGTCAAGCTCCGCCTTGGCCGTCCGCATCGTGTTTACGTGCACGTCCAGGGCGCGGTTATAGAGCAGATCGTGGGCGCGGCGTATCTTGCTGTTGTAGTAGTTGAGGTCGTCGAGGCTCGTCTTGACCGTCGTGGACTGCATGGCGGCCCGGCGCTGGGCACGCCGCGTGGCCCGCTCCGCCACGGACTTGATTTCCTCGTCAAGGACGTCCTCGGGGTCCAGGTAGCCCTCGATTTCGCGAATGCCCCGCTGCAGGTCCGTAAGCTCGTCGTCATAGGCCTCGGCGACGTTTTTGAGGAGGCGCTCCACCTCGGCGGGGTCGGCGTTCTCCTCTTGCGCTGTGAGGCGCAGTTCCCGGAGGACGTCGTCGCGCTGGGCTTCTTTCTCGGCGTAAGCGTTGACGGCTTGCTCGTAGTCCTCGCGGGCGCGTATGGCCCCGACGTCCTCCTGGAGGTACTCCGCGCGGTCCTCCAGCCAGCGCCGGTAGCTGTTGACTGCTGCGGTCGTCTCGGGACGCGTGGAGTTGGGGTCCAGGAGGTTGTAGCCGTGCTCTTCGACGAACTGCACGGCCTGCCTGGCAATGTTGTCCATTGAGGGGCTTGAGAGGCCATGCCGCCGCCGCCACTGCTTGAAGAGCTTCTCATAATCGGCAGCCTGAGTGCCGCCGGGGCGCTGATGCAGCCAGTAAAGCTCGTAGAGGGCTTCCGGTGAGGAGAGGCGCCAGATGCGGTCCCAGTCGGTCCAGGTGCCCGCAAAGACTTCCCGCTCGTGCTGATAGGCCTCGGCGGGCAACTCGCGCCGCAGTTCACTCCAGGTGCGGTACTCTTCGGGGCGGACCGGAGCCGTGACCGCCCGGCGGGATGGCCGCCGCTCCTGCAAGAGGTTGCTGATTTCATCAATCTCGTCGGCAAAGACCGCGTCGCCGCCCTGGCGCAACTCGGCCAGCCGCGCCTCTAACGCTGGCTTCATCTCCTGCCGGAAGAGCAACTGACTTCTGCGGATTAGGCGCTGCAACTCCGGCACGCTATCCGCGTCAGTCCCCACCGGCAGGTCAAGACCAAGTGGCACCCGGGCCTGTTCAGGAGCCCCCGCCACCGTCTCCATGAGCGAGCTGTAAGCGTCGTCCCATTGCCTCCGCAGCGGCTCTATCCGGTTCTCGAAGATATCCGTGATAGCGGGCACCGGCCCACCGGAGCGCTCCGTGACCCTCCGCAAGTCACGTAGCTCCCGCATCAGCAGCCCGTTGGCCTGTTGCCATTGCCGGTGGGCCTGCTGGAAAGGCGCGGAGAGCTGCTGCCGCCAGTCGGCGACACCCTGCTCCAGCTCCTGCAGGCGGCCCTGCAGGGCGTCAATCTCCTGCCTGCTGCGGTCCACGAGGCCCGTCAGGGCGTTGCGCTGTCCATCGAGGTGCCGCTGCAACGAGGCGTCCATCGTCCCGTAGGGCACGTCGCCAATGATTTTCCGGGCGACACCCTCGCGTTGCAGCACCCGACCAAGGTCGCGCTCCCGCGCCAGCCACTCCTCGCGGAACTCAACAGGCACGTCAAGGATGGGCTTGCCGGCCCGCGTCAGCGGCGCGAAGGGGTTGCCCCACCGCCGCCAACGCAACCCCTGCGAATACTCGTGCTGCAGGTAACTTAGCGTCAGGTTCGTCAGACGGCCAAGCTCGTCGTCGCCAACATGAGGCAGGTTCCGTCGGATGGAGCCGCTGACCAGCGCTGTCCAGGGCTCCAGCGTGCTGCGCACGAGGCCCGTCTCTGCGTCGCGCTGAAGGACGGCTCCCCCGTGGGAGAGGTCCTCAGGGTTGAAGGCAAATATACCGGTCTTGCGACCGGGCATATCCATGACCTCCGCCACGTCCGTCGTGTGGAACGCGCGGATACTGTCAATGATATCGCTGGCGACGCTCCGCGCCGCGCGGGCCGTGGCTGAGCCGCGCTCAAGGAGCCCCTGGTCAACGGCTGTCTTGAAGGCCTGCCCCACCGCTCGTGGCGTCCCGCCAATCGCCCAACGCCGTGTCACCTGCCCGCCGAAGGACAACAGCCGCCCCAGCAGCACGTCAAACGAAAGACCAATATCGCCCGCCGTCCCAATCAGCCCCGCCAGGCCCACACCGATGGCGTTCACCGTCGGGTAGCGCGTGTTGATATTGTTGAAAGCGGCGTCCGCAAGCTCCGAGGACAGCCAGCGGGGCTCCCCATACTCCGAAGGATACAGCATCCGCTGCCACACGTCCGAAACGTCCACGGGCTTCCGCGTCCGGTAGGAGTGGATCAGCTCAGCGGAGAAAATGGGGATAGCCGAGAGCAGGTTCAGCGGAGCCAACGCATCAAAGACATCGGAAGGCGACGTGGGCTTGAAGACGTCCGCGCCGCTAGGGCCCAAGTATTTCGTAGCTATTGGCTCGAACATTGGCTCCTGGCCGCGCGCACGGCGGATAGCGTCCAGTATGCTCAGGCCGCCAAGGGCGTGACTGACGCCCGGCATAAAACACCGCAGGGTTGCCAACCCGGACTTGACGATAGGCGCCCCGAACCGCTGATAGAGCGTCTCCTTGGGCACGGCCAACTTCGGTGCGGCAGGCGGCTGCTGTACCGTCCCGCCTGTGATCTCCACCCGCCGTCCGTACTCGTCGAATGTATAGGGCATGATGGCCTCACCGTACAGGTACCCGCTTGCCACCAACAATCAGGTACTTGATCTGCCTGCCCTGTTGTGAGGAGCTCTGCGGCTTAGAGGGCGGCTTTGGTCCTTTCAGGGAACTGACTGCTTGCGGCTTGCCGCCAACACGTATCGTGGTGATTTGGGGCTGTGGGCGGCGGGCCGCGCCCGTGCCCTCGACAATGCTGACGTTGCCGCCGACCTTCCGCCAGATGTAATCGGGCTGGCGATACGGCAGCACGCTGTTGCTGATCACATACTCATTGCCGTCAATCAGGCCGTAGAAGCCCATGTGCCCATATTTCCAGCCCATCGAGGACTTGTTGGTGCCGTAGTGAATGTACTGCACGATATCCCCGGCTTGGGGCGTTACGGCAGAAGCCGGGAAGCGCACGTAGCCGGCCTTGCGCAAGGCGGGCTGATACTGATTGGCGTTGCGCATGCCCCCCACGGGTATACCGATGGCCAGGCCGGTCGCCCGCGCACACCTGTGGCGGAACTCTTTGTTATCGAGGATGCCCCTGTTGATAAGATTTGCCACTTCTCCCGGTACCAACCAGCCGGACGGAACCTGTCCGCTCTGGATGCGTTTTACGGTACCGGGGGAGAGGCTAAAGGGGGTCTGCCTCCTTGCTGCTGCGTGCCGCCCGTCGTACCCTGGGAGCCAGTCGCTTTGTCGGCCACGCCCTTCGTCACGGCCAGTTCCAGAAGCTTGATTGCCATCAAGTCAGATAGCTCGATGTCCTTCAAATCAAGCTCTCTCTGGCCCAAGAGGAAGTCGTTGGCGATACGCTTGGCTTGTAGCAGCAGGGCCTCCTTGTCAAGCCCCAGTTTCTCATAGTCCAGCTTCAAGCGTTCCCGTTCCAGCTCCGGCCTGGCCAGGGCGTAGAGGGCTTCGGCATAGGCCGTAGTGACTAGCGCAGGCATCGTCTGCTCAACGAGATCATTGTTCAGCTTGACACTTCTCGTTTTCTCGACGATCTCATTGACGCGCTCCTGCATTTCTATTGGCGTGTACTTCGCGGCCGCATTGGCTGTCACGGCCTTCATAATCTCCTCGGCTGTCCTTGCGGTCAGGGCATAAGGCAGCGTGACCTCTGCTACTTTGGCTTCTACGCCGGCTTTTTTCGCTTCCGCCGTGGCCCTTGCGGCCTCCGCACGCGCTGTATCCAGGTTGATCTTTGTTGCCTCCAGGGCCAGCTTCTGCGCGGGCGTCATGGCCCTGATGATGCCGTTCTCGTCAACGTAGGCACCAGCGGGCAGATTGGTCACCATCTCCTCATAGGTCCTCACGGGGCGCTCCGCAGGCTGCTGCAGGCGCATCTCCGTGACGGGCGTCTCCGGCTGCAGCTTCATCGGGCGCCTGGGCTCCTCGGCCTTTAGCGGCGGCAGCTCTTCCGGCTGCGCCAAACGCAATGTTGGCTCCTGCTGCGGGGGCTTGGTAGCCATCTTCAGCATGCCCCGGAACTGCTGTTCCATGGTCACCGGCATGGCGGTGGGCTTGCCGCCGGCCATCATGTACCCGGGCACCGATTGCTGCGTCCTCTGCCACAGTTCCTGGCCTGCTTTCGTCTCCAGGTTGATGCTGCCGTCTGCGTTCCGCGCCGGCCCCGTATCGTAGTACCACTGCCTTTGCCTATCCGCCGCCTCGGCTGCAGCGGACTGCTGGGCCAGGGCAAGATAGTCCTCGGCAATCCTGTTACGCTCACTATCAGTGAGGGCTCTCTGCTCTAGCTCCTTGAGGGCCAGGTCATACTGCTTTTCTGCCAGCGCCTGTGCCCGTTCCCGGATAGCGTTCTGCAGTGCTTCCTGTTGCCTGCGGTACGCTTCCTCTTCCGCCGCATTTACACCCTGCAGCCCGCCACCAAGTAACGAAAGGGCTTCCCAGATATTGGGCATCGCTATCAGTCCTTTATCCGATTGGCAACGGCGGGATATAGTCTTGATACTTGTTGTTATTTGGCGTCGGTGGCGGCGCCGGGAAAACTACCGCCGGCTGATTTTGAGGACCGTAATACCATTGCGCGAAACCGGAGGCCAGGTTGCCCAAAAGACCCCACTTGGCCGCCTCTTCGGCGGCGGATTGCGCCCTTTTTGCTACGCCCAGCTGCCCGTAACGCAACTCCATCTCACGAGTGGCCAAGAGGTTGCGGACCCAGTCGCTCATGGCGTTGCTCTGGACGCCGATAAGCTGCGGGTAGATTGCGGCGGCGGCCTGCTGAGCCTGCCTCCGGGCCGCCAGGTCCTGCTCCGCCAGGCCCGCTGCCAGCGACGACAGGCCGCCCAGTCGCTCCCGCTCAATATCAACAAGGCCCCTGCTCATCAGGCCGCTTTGCGCCAGGCCACGCGCCCCCAGCGACGCCTGAAGCAGCTCACGAGAGCGCTGCGCCTGCGCGTTCACGGCGCTCATGCCCTGCCGCAAGGCCCGCGCGTAGGCCTCCTGCGGCAGCGCCGACTGGCCACTGAGGGCCTGCCCCATGTATTGCTGATAGGCGGGAAGGCTCCCGGCTGTATACTGATTGCCATAGCGGTTCATGACGTTGAGGACAGCATCACGCCAGATGGTGTCTTCGGTCTTTTCGGCCGGGGGGAGGGTTGTCTTGCTGGTGCCCGCGCCGAGACCGAAGGCCAGGTCCCGCGGCGGCCAGGACATGCCGCCACGCTGATTGTCGGTCCGCTGGAGCGGCTGAATGGCGTTGGCGCGACGCTGCAGGGCCTGTTGGGCGTCGTACGTGACCGGCGTCCCTAGCGGTCGCTGCTCACTCGCCGCAAGGTATGCCCGCAGGAAGGCAGTGCCCTCGGGGCTGAGGCCGCTCGTCTCTTCCTCGGCGTAGTTGACGACAGGCGCGGCGGTCGCCCGCGCCATCGCTGCGTTGGCCTTCGCCCCTGCCGAGGCCGCCTTGTCACCAAGGACGCCCCCCGCGAAGCCCGCCACGGCCCCGACAGGCCCACCGGTGACGAAGCCTATTGCTCCCTTCAACAGGTTACTGAAGAAGCCCATTGCTCAGCCCTCCT
>CAZYYF010000010.1:0-1635 GCA_964650875.1 uncultured bacterium | reverse complement strand
CGGGCAAGGTAATCCCGCCCGCCTTGTAGCATAGCCAGACGTCGGCAACAGCCCCCGCTGCATCGGCCAGTGAGACGACCGGCGGCTCCCCTGTCTCAATGCAATGGTATAGACGTTGCCACATGGCCTCGTGGTCGTCAGGCGGCCACCATGCCAGCTGCTTCTTCCCACCCACAAAACCCGAGGTCGCATAGAGTGGCGTGCACTCGCCGTCGAAGCAGCCTTCGGTGCCCCAGCCCAGCTGCAGGACCAGCTGGTGGCCAGTCTCGTAGTCCACGATAGCGGTTCCCGTGTCCGGGCCATCCGCGTTGAAGTGACGATGGAACCGCCCACACCAGTCAACAGATTCGCCGAAGAGCACCCTGGCGACCGTAAAGATATGAATGCCGCCCTCCATGAACGCGCCGCCGCCGTGCTCCAGGGCCAGCGACCATGGCTGTGGCCGATAGGTCGTCATGCCCCGTATCCACCACGAAACCCTCTCCCCAAACTCACCGGACACGATGCGCTCACGCATGGCCTCGAGGTCCATCTCGCCGCTGCCATAGGCCTGCGATTCGGCAACGTAAACGCGCCAGCCGCGAACGACTGCCTCCTCAGCAAGGTGCCAGGCGTCTTCCGCCCACAGGCAAAGCGGCTTCTCGCAGACCACAACGCTGCCCCGCTCCGCCAGTTCCGAGACCAGCGCGTAGTGTGTTCGTGGCGGCGTGGCCACCACCGCCACGTCGTGGGGCTCCCCTAGCCCGTTCTCGGCCACCTCTACCCCAAAATCGTGGGCGGCCTGATGAGCCGCCCGCAGGTCCTTATCCCAGACGACCACCTCGTGTCCGGAGTGGCGCAAAACACTGCAATGAATACGGCCCGCGCTGCCTGCACCAATGACGAGGAATCTCATGCCTTACCCCTTCGGCATCTCGCAAATCGCATACAGTATCGGAGCGCCCTCGTAAGCGAAGACCTCGGTGCTCTCAAAGATACTCTCCATCATCTCACGGTAGTCCGCCAAGGTCGTCCGGCAAGTGTTCATATCAGCGACGGGCGGCGCGCTGCCCGGCTCAGGCATGACGCGCCAGCTCTCATAGGCGTAGCTGCCGCTAGTGCGCTCGCAGTCAAGGTTGTGGAAGAAGAACAGCCCGTCGGGCTTGAGGTACTGGCGCGCAAGCCTCGCGATAGTCGGCTGCGGGTTGTACTTCAGGTGCCCGATAACCTGGCCCATCACCATCACGTCCACGGGCGCGATCTCCGGCAACTCCGGGTCGGTCTCGATGCTGCAGTGATAGTAGTGGAGACCTTCCCGTTGGGCGAACTCAGGCGTAATGAAGGTGCCGAGGGGCACGTTGTCCAGGAGGTAGACGTGCCAGCCCATCTGTCGGAGCCAGTAGGCGAGGGTGCCGTTGCCGGGTCCCACGTCAATGCAATGGCCGGGGTCTATAAGGCTCAACCACTCCACCATCTGCGGCAGGTACATTTTTTCCCACTGCATGTAGTACTGGCGGTAGTAGTCGGCGTTGGCGGCATTGGCCGCGATGACTTGCTGCGCCTCCTCTAGCGTCGGAAAGCTCCAGTCAGGGGTCGCTAGTCCCACGGGTTGGCCTCCCCTTCTATACATTGGATGAACTCATCGGTTCTCACTTG
>CAZYYF010000009.1:13665-20028 GCA_964650875.1 uncultured bacterium | reverse complement strand
AAAAAATTAGAACTCCCATTCTTCACAGATATGGCGCGGTATATCTTCTATAAAAATGGATTTTTTGTTTGACAATAGGCCGTAAAAATCCCTTGTATAATAAGATATATATATATCTTCTTTTGCCCTCGTTACGCCGACATAGAAAATCCTTCTTTCTTCTTCAAGAGCCTTGATATCGAATTTGGAATAAGGATGTGGGAAATGATTTTCTGAAACGCCTATGATAAAAACAATTTTCCACTCCAGCCCTTTTGCCTGATGTATTGTGGATAAAACCAGCTGGCTTTTTAAAAGCGGTTGTTCTCCCTTTGAATATTCCTGCAATGAAGATTCCGAAAGAAAATCAGCAAGGTTTGAGTATGATAATGATATGGTTTTGAGCATTTCAATATCTTCTTTTCTTTCAGAAAAGTCCTTGTATTTTTTTTCAAGATATGTGAGATAAACATCTTCTATTATACAGTCAATACCTTCAGAGATGCTGACATTACAAATTTTATCCAGAAGCCTGAAAATGTTTTCCATCTCCTTTTTTATTCTCCCTGTTTGTTTTCCAGAAGATATTTTACGGAAGAAATCGTTGAGGTTTTCTGAGATATCTAAAGTTGTCATCAAAGATTCTGCAGTTTTTTCGCCAATACCTGGAACAACTGCGAAAATTCTTTTCCATGCAAGCCTATCAGTAAAATTTTCTATCACCTTGAAATATGCAAGTGTATCTTTTATATGGGCCTGTTCGAAAAATCTCAAACCTCCTCTTATGATATAGGGTATGTTAAGCTTATTTATTTCAATTTCCAGTTGTGCAGACTGGTATCTTGACCTGAATAAAACCCCGATATCTGAAGGTGCAATCCCAGAACCTATAAGTTGTATAATCCTCTGAGAAACAAAAAACGCCTCATCTCTGGCATACTCGCATCTAACCAGTACGGGCTTTATCCCACTTTCCCTCACACTTTTAAGCTTTTTATGAAACTGAAATTTGTTATGAGATATGATGCTATTGGCAAGGTTGAGAATTTGAGGAGTACTGCGGTAGTTGGTTGTCAGGTAAAAAGTTTTCGCTCCGTGATATATCTTTGGGAATTCTAAAATGTTGTTTATCGTAGCGCCTCTAAACGAATAAATGCTCTGAGAATCGTCTCCCACAACAGTAATGTTTTTATGAATCTTCGCCAACTGGTAAAGAATGAGAGACTGGAGTTTGTTTGTATCATGGTATTCGTCTACAAGAATATACCTGAATTGTTCAGCAATCTTTTCACCCTTATTTTTATTTTTCATTAACCTGTGCCAGAATACCAGTATATCATCAAAATCCAGCAGATTGGAGCTGCTTTTTCTTTTCTGATACTCTTTGAATATTGCTTCAACCTGTGGTATTAAAGGGGAATATTTGGTCATCCTTGTATTTATCACATCTTTTATGCTTTCTGCTGTATTTACAGACAGGCTTAAAATATTTTTAATTTTTGCCGGAGCAGGAAAATCTTCCTTACTGGTTATATTGTTCATAATGTCTTTTATTATTGATATGCTATCTTCTTCATCTATAATAATATAATTAGGCTGAAGATTAAGGATATCCGCGTGGCTTCTCAGAAGATAATTACCTACATGGTGGAAGGTACCGGCATAAAGATTTTTTGGATAGAACCCTGTAATTTGTTGTATCCTGTTTATCATCTCTTTTGCGGCTTTGTTGGTAAAAGTTACAAGCATTATAGCAGAGGGGTCAACTCCTTGTTCTATGAGGTAACATACCCTATAAACAAGCACCCTTGTTTTCCCTGAACCTGCTCCTGCCAGTATAAGACAGGGGCCTTCGGCTTCTTTGACGATTTTTAACTGGTCAGCGTTCAGTTCTCTAAAATAATCTATGGTGGGAGAAAACCGGATATTCATTTAATGCTTCCTATCGTAAGATATAATACGGACATCCTTACTGCAATACCGTTTGTAACCTGGTTTAGAATTAATGCGTTTTTTTTCTCAGCTACATCTGACCTTATTTCTATACCTCTATTCATAGGACCAGGATGCATAATAATAGCCCCTTTTTTTATCTTTTCATACTTACGTTCGTCTATGCCATAAAACATGCTATATTCCTTCAATGAGGAAAGGAAATTTTCCTTCTGCCGTTCTTTCTGTAGTCTTAAAATATAAACTACGTCAGCATCTCTCAGGGCATCTTCTATGTTATAGGTGATGATTGCGCCCATCTTGTCTATGTCTATAGGGAGTATTGTAGGCGGTCCGCAGACATACACTTTTGCACCCATCTTACTAAATCCCCAGATGTTAGACCTTGCAACCCTACTGTGAAGAATATCTCCTATAATAGCAATCTTCAATCCTTCTATGTTTCCGAGATTTTCTTTCACTGTGAAAAGGTCAAGCAATGCCTGGGTAGGATGTTCATGACATCCGTCACCTGCATTTATAACCGCAGAAGAAACATTTTTACTGATGAGTTCCGCTGCCCCTGAAATTGAATGCCTTACAATGAAACAGTCTACCTTCATGGCTTCAATATTCTGGGCAGTATCAACAATCGTCTCTCCCTTTGAAATACTTGAAGTAGCCACCTCAAAACTCAAAACATCAGCAGAAAGTCTTTTGGCTGCCAGTTCAAAAGAAGTTTTCGTGCGCGTGCTTGGTTCAAAAAAGAGGTTTACAATAGTTTTTCCTCTCAAAGCAGGAACTTTTTTAACGGCTCGAGTGCTTATCTCTTTAAAAGAGTAAGCAGTTTCAAGAATGTGTTCTATATGTTTCTTCGTAAGATATTCAAGACCTATTAGGTCTTTTAAGTGCCATGTCATTTTTCCCTAAAAGTAAAACTTCATCTGTTTTGTCTATCTCTTTTACTCTGACTTCAACCATTTCTTCTACAGATGTATTAATGACCTTTCCTATAAAATCAGCCTGGATGGGCATTTCCCTATGACCCCTGTCAATCAACACAAAAAGTTTTACCATAGACGGTCTTCCAAGGTCAGTGATAGCGTCTAAAGCCGCTCTTATGGTTCTTCCTGTAAACAGAACATCATCAACAAGCAGTATTTGTTTGTCATCGATATCAAAGAAGATATCTGTTTGTAAGACAATAGGATGCGCTCCTATTTTGCTGAAATCATCCCGGTAAAGGTTGATATCTAAGTATCCCACAGGTATTTCTGGATTGATAAAAAACTTTTTTATTCTGTCTGCTAACACAGCTCCTCTTCTTTTAATACCTATGATATAAAAACTTTTTTCTCCAAATCCTTTTTCTATTAGAGGAGCCGATGTTTTCAGGATTTCCTCCATTTCCTGTTCGTTCATTATCTTTTTTGCCATATATATATGATATCATATATAGAAGAATAAGTTAAAATAAACTAAGAGGTATAAGGGTTATACCAATTTGTCTTCAAAGTTAAGATATAGCCTCGTTGACTTCCTCATCGGCTTGGTCAAATGCTATCAGTATGTCTCCTGGCAGATTTCGTTGTAGCCTTGCTCTATCCTTAATCCGAACCGTTATCATACTCGCCTTTGCAATCCCAATGACTACAGAGGGGCAGGCTCCGCAATCCTATAGGATTGCTTTCTCTTTTTCTGTTGCCAATTTATAGTAGTATGTGATAAAGTATAAACAGAATTACTTTATAAATGGCAGGAGGATACAGGATGATAATAAAACAAGCAGGGGTAAGAAAAAAGGATATTTTTAGGGGGAAAAATGAAAGAAGTATTACTTAAGGATATCATTTCAAGGCTGAACATGCTTCCCAAGGAACTCGTGACCCTTATTCTGGCAATGCTGCCTATCTCCGAGTTGAGAGGAGCCATACCCTATGGGGTATGCAACAAGATTCCATATCTAAAGGTATTATTGCTTTCAGTAGTGGGAAATCTTCTCCCAGTTATTCCTCTGTATTTTTTACTTGACAGTATTATGGATTTTTTCAACAGGTTCAAAACCGGTAAAAGATTTTCCAGATGGCTTATTACCTATACCCTTCAGAAATCAAAGCTCATAGAGGTTTACGAGATGATAGGGCTTATCATTTTTATCGGAATACCCCTGCCTATGACCGGAGCATGGACAGGGACGTTAGCCTCCGTGCTTTTGAAACTCAGGTTTAGGTATTATCTTATAGGTGTAATCGGTGGTGTTTTTCTTGCTGCTGGAATAGTCTCTGTCTTGGTTTTTCTGACCCGGTTGACGTTTAGTTTGACATAAAAGGTGGCGTACTCAGTCTATTTGACTAGCATATGAACGCTGTATAGCACATATTGACAAGGAGATTTTATGATAGCCGACAGGATAAAAAAGTTGAAATCTTCTGCAACCATGCAGATTAACAGGAAATCAAAAGAAATGCAGGCAAAGGGAATTGAGGTTATAAACCTTTCAGTGGGTGAACCCGACTTTGATACACCCGAGCCTATAAAACAATATGCCATTAAAGCCATAAAAGAAGGATTTAACAAATATACAGATGAACAAGGGATTTTTGAACTAAGAAAAGAGATAGCCAGGAAACTACAAGAGGATAACGGACTTTCTTACGACCCATCACAGATTGTTGTTTCTAATGGAGCAAAACATTCTCTCTTCAATCTTTTCCTTGCCATTACAGAACCAGGCGACGAAATAATAATACCTGCTCCTTATTGGGTAAGCTATCCTGCAATGGTCAATATAGCAGGGGGTATCCCTGTTTTTTGCAGGTGGAATAATAATTTTAAGATAGATATAGACCACCTGAAAAGCCTTATTACTAAAAAAACAAAAGCTGTTGTTTTAAACAGCCCCTCAAATCCTACAGGTATAGTTTATGAAAAACGCGAGCTTGAAGAGATATCAGAGGTTCTTATTGATAGAGGAATTTTGTGCATATCAGATGAAGTTTACGAGAAAATCATATATGAAAACAAAAAACACATCAGCATTGCCTCTATTACTCCTGAAATGAAGAAGCTAACGATTGTTGTTAATGGGGTATCAAAGTCTTTTTCAATGACAGGTTGGAGAATAGGATATATTGCCGCTGAGGATGAAATTGCCAGAGCAGTTTCAAAAATCCAGGGACAGACTACCTCTGCTCCCTGTTCCATTTCTCAAAAAGCAGCTTACTATGCCATAAAACAGGGAGATGTCCTTTCTTCCGCTATGATACAGGAGTTCAGAAATAGGCGGGATTTCTTGATTGAAAACCTCTCAAAAGAATTTTTCTATCCCGTACCAATGGGAGCCTTTTATCTTTTTCTCAATTACAGGGATATGGATTCTGTTTTGCTTGCTGACAGGTTGCTGAAGAAAAAATTTCTTGCCACTGTACCGGGACAGGATTTTGGGGCTGACAGGTTTATAAGGATTTCTTATGCTACAAGTATGGAAAATATCCAGAAAACAGTAGAAAGGCTCAATGAAGTGGCACAGGAGGGAGAACTGATATGATAAATGTAAGAAAAAGCACTATATATTTTATTTCTGCAGGTTTCTTTTTTCTCGCAACTATCACTTATGCTCAACAGGGACTATATACGTTTTGTAAAGATAGTGGGTTAACTTACGAGTTTAGAATTTCCGGAGATATTGTATATAAAATGGCAGGTATTGAGAGCCAGAATTACAAGGTTGAAACAAGAGGGTTGTTGAAAATGGACCTGTTGGAAACAAAAGAAGACGTTAATGTGATAAAACTTATTCCTTCAAAAACCTTTGTTAAACTTAACGATATAATACTTGAAGATATAACGACACAAGAGACCGCGATATCTCAACTGATTTCCACCTCTATCATAGAAATTAAGAAAAACGGTGAGGTTATCTCTTCAAAAGAAGTCACATCTGGTATTGTTAATCTGTCTCAAACAATCAGGCTCATACCTGCTTTTCCTGAGGAACTTTCTTCAGGAAAAAGATGGAAACAGTATCTTTCGTCTTTCAACATTCCTGGTCTTCCGATGTGTAATCTTGCATTCCTCTATTTATACACAAAAGAAAACAATAATTCTGCAAAGGTACAATTGATTGCCAACCAGCCTATCAAAGAGAAAAAAAAAGAAGGTGATGTAATAATGACTTTTACCGGTAAGAACTCTTCAACTGGCGAATTTGGTTTTGATGAAGACAAGGGGGAAATAAAAAGATTTACAGGCAAATTCGGTTTATTACTCAATGTTGTTTTTTCATTACCTCCAGGGCCTGGAAAAGAAAGGTCTAGTCAACAAACCATGCCTCTTAACCTGGATGTCAAACTTGATGTCCAGATGTGGAAAAAGTAGTTGATACTAGTGAATATTTATCATAGAACTATTAAAGATGTTCTATGTATGTATCTTCAAAATTAACTGTATTTT
>CAZYYF010000009.1:0-13565 GCA_964650875.1 uncultured bacterium | reverse complement strand
TCATAGAACTATTAAAGATGTTCTATGTATGTATCTTCAAAATTAACTGTATTTTCATCAAAAAGCACCTGTCTTGCGATATTAAATAAAACGCCGAGTGCTAATATGTTGATGAGAAATGAAGAGCCTCCTACACTGAAAAACGGCAGGGTTGTTCCTTTTGAAGGAACCATCTTTAAAACAACTGCTACATGCAAAATAAACTGCAAACCAAAAAGTCCTCCGATACCCGCAGAAAGGAATTTTATAAAGAAGTCCTTACTTATTTTTGAAAGGTTGAAGCTTGAAAACACGAGAAATCCAAACAGGAAAAGCACAAAAGCCGTACCTATAAAACCTGTTTCTTCTCCTACGACGGCATATATGTAATCTTTGTGGGCTTCTGGCAAAAATTTTAGTTTTCTTTCACCGGAGCCAAGTCCTTTTCCCCAGAATCCTCCTGAACTTATGGCTATGAGCGACTGTCGTGTCTGATATCCTTTGCCCATTGGGTCCGCTGAAGGATTAAAGTATGTTAGTATTCTATCTCGTCGGTAAGGGAACATAAAAATCATGCCGGTAAAGAGTACTATGCCTGCTGTTATGATAATAAAGATGTTTTTTAAACTGACTCCTGCAAGAAATATAAGAAGCATAAATGTGAAAAAAATAACTACAAATGTACCTATATCTTTCTGGAGTTGTAAAATGCCTGTTATTAGAAGTAGAAAAACCAGCGGCACAATAAGAGTTTTATTTTCTTTTATCACAGGCAGTTTTCTTTTGAGGTAGTCTGATAAGTAGATAATAAATGTAAATTTTATCAGTTCGGCAGGCTGAAAGCTGAAAGGTCCCAACTTAAGCCACCTCAGATCTCCGAAAAACTTCGGTAGAGGTAAAATGACAAGTGATATACAAAATATGAGGAAACTGTATTTTTCAAGTTTTCTGGTGTCAATATTTCTCAAAAGTAAGAAACCAATAGTGCCCAGCAGGAGCCATAAAAGATGTTTTTTAAAGTAATATGCCGGATTGCCGCTTTTTGAAATACCATATATGGAGCTTGAACTTAAGACAAAAACGCTTCCTAACACAATAAGTAGCGTACTTAAAATGCATAACTTATAGTAAAAGTTCAACCTCTTTTTTAAAAACATTGCCTCGCTCCTTATAGTTATTAAACATGTCAAAAGATGCACATCCTGGGGATAGCAGAACGATATCTCCTTTTTGGGCGATTGAAGCCCCTTTTTGTACGGCTTCTTTCATATTTTTTACAAAAATGTAAGGAACCCCAGCATTTTGTACTTCAGATGCAATAGTTTCTTTTGCTTCTCCGAGAAGTATCAGCAGTTTCACATATTTTTTTATCCATGGTACCAGATTTGTAAAAGACATCTGTTTATTTTGACCCCCCATAATAAGTATGGCTTTACTACCTTTTTCAATACTCCTCAGGGCATTTATAACAGAGTGTGGATTTGTAGATTTGGAATCGTTGATAAAAATGACATCTTTTTTTACGGCTACTTTTTCAAATCTGTGTGGCAACGGCCTAAATTCGTAAAGAGTATTTTGTATGATTTCAGTATCTATTTTACAAAGACTGCCTGCTATTATAGAAGCCATAATGTTTTCCTTGTTTCCTTTACCTGTAATTCTTATTCCTCGGGTATTAAACACCATTTTATTTTTATCAATGATGCAGATGATTTTGTCTCCTTTTAGGTATGCACCTTGTTTAAGCGTGCATCTCTGGCTAAAAAAAAAGGTTTTTGCCTTCAGAGCCCGGGCAACATCCCTGCAAAAAATGTTATCATAGTTGACAATTGCAGCATCGGTTTCTTGCTGGTTAATGAACATCTTTTTTTTAGCTTCAATATAATTTTTGAAAGAAAAGTGCCTGTCAATGTGGTCCGGAGCTATGTTAAGAAGACAACCAATAGCAGGCCTGAAAGTTTTAATGTTTTCAATCTGAAAACTGCTTGCTTCAAGAATTACATAAGTATTTTTATCAATATGTTCCATTTCGCCTATGAAAGCATTACCTATGTTTCCACATACAATAGAAGGTAATTTTGCATTCTTGAATAATAGTCCGAGTATTGAGGCTGTTGTGGTTTTGCCATTTGTCCCCGTGACTGCTATAATCTTCTGGCTGGGAGAAAACATATATGCAAGTTCTATTTCGCTTATAACCTGTATTTTTTGTCTTTTTGCAAATACCAGTGGCAGGCTTTTTTCGGGTACACCAGGACTTGTTATAATGATATCTGCTTCTTTTATGAATTCTTCCGTATGTATTCCTACTTCAGTTTTCGCTCCCATTCCTGAGAGTAAGGCGGCTTTTTCCAGTGTCTTTTTATTTTTTACAGCCTCAGTTATAAATACACTAGCGCCTTTTTTCAAGAGGAAAAGAGCCGTATAATAGCCTGTTTCTCCGAGTCCTATTACCACGAACTTTTTATTTTTCACATCCATACTTACTACCTTATTTTAAGTGTTATCAGCGTAAAAAGGGCAAGGATGATACCTACTATCCAGAACCTGACGATGACCTTGCTTTCGGGAATACCTTTAATTTCAAAGTGGTGATGGATAGGAGTCATAAGAAATACTCTCTTGCCTGTAAGTTTAAAGGAAGCAACCTGTATGATAACCGACAAAGCTTCAACTACGAAAATACCGCCAACGATTATCAGTGAAAGTTCTTGTTTGGTTATTATGGCAAGCATCCCTATAATTCCTCCTAACATAAGGGCACCTGTGTCTCCCATGAATATCTCGGCAGGATAACAATTAAACCATAGGAACCCAAGCGATGAACCTATAAGAGCCCCTGTAAAAACTGTTACTTCTTCAGCCCCCTTTATATAAGGAATATTGAGATATGCCGCAAAATTAATGTTGCCAACTATGTATGAAATAATACCATACGCAAGAGCAACTATAAGCACCGAACCTATTGCAAGTCCATCCATACCATCGGTAAGGTTTACTGCATTGGAGGTCGCAACGATTAAAAGCACGGTGAATATTATATAATAGACGCCAAGATGGAAAATTATATTTTTGAAAAAGGGCATATATACAGAGGTGTTAAAGTTAATCTCACTGCGACAATAGAGAATAATGCCGATGATAAGCCCTATGCTTGCCTGCCCTGCTAATTTTACAAGGGGTCTTAATCCTTTATGGCTTTTGGTTTTCAGTTTCTTATAGTCGTCCCAGAAACCTAATAGTGCCAGCCACAGAGAAAGCAGGAGAAGAATAAGGATGTAGATGTTACTTAAGTCAGTCCATGCTAACACCGCAATTAGAAGGCTGCCCAGGATAATTAAACCGCCCATAGTAGGTGTTTTTTCCTTACTATCCTGCCTGAAATTAAGCATGTTGGGGTGACAGAGAGATTTTAAAGACATAATAATCCTTGTCCCAAAAATAATCGTTATAAAAAGTGATGTCAGTGTTGCAAGTACTGTTCTAACGGTTACATACTTGAAAACATTAAATCCAAACCAATAATTTTTAAGATGGTATAATATTTTATAGAGCATATTAATTCCCTTACTTCTGTATAAGATATTCCACTGTTTTTTCCAATCCCATTGCCCGTGAGCCTTTTATAAGGATAGTTTCCTGTCCTTTGATGCTTTTTGAAAGGTATCTGTTAAGAGCGTCTATTTCTTCAAAGTGTTTGCAGTTTTTTCCTGCTGTTTGAGAGATAGCCTTGCTTTTTCTACCAAAGGTTACCAATAAGTCTATATCCAGGTTTTTAGCAAACAATCCTATGTTGCGGTGAAGTACATATGATAACCTTCCGAGTTCTTCCATATCCCCCAGTACTGCAATCTTTTTTTTAAAATTCTTCCTTGAAAAGGTATAAAGTGCCCATTTGAGAGAATTGGGATTGCAGTTATATGTTTCATCAATAATTGTTGTATTGCCTGTTTTATGAATCATACCTCTACCGGGAAGTGGTTTTATATTTTCAAATACCTCTTTTAAGTTTGTTGTGCTTATAGAAAATTTTTTGCCGATAGCGTATGCTATAAGTGCAGGATATACTATAGTCGTATTCCAGAAATGCATATTAAAAAGTTCTTTTTCCCCTTCCACATAAAAAGAAAAAGAATCGTTTCTTTCTTGTGTTATCAAACCTCTGACATCTGCGCCTGGCTTTTTACCGAAACTTAGTGAGCAAGCAGGCGCCTTTTGTTTAAAAAAGTTATAGAACCTGCTGTCATAATTAAGTACGCAAAGTTTTTCGCCAATAAGGTTTTTTATTATCTCAGATTTTGCCTCGGCTATTGCAGACATACTGTTAAAATATCCTATATGAGCGGTGCCTATATTGGTAATTACTGCTGCCTGAGGTTGTGCAATTCTGCTTAAATAATCTATCTCGCCTGTTCTGTTCATTCCCATTTCAAGGATACAGAATTCTTTTGTCCTGTCGAGATGAAAAATTGAAAGAGGCAGTCCTATCGCATTATTAAAATTGCCTTCAGTGGATGTTGTTTTGTATCTTACTGAAAGGGTTTTTTTAATAAGTTCTTTAGTTGTTGTCTTACCATCGCTGCCGGTGATTCCTATGGTATAGGTGTTAAACATCTTTTTGTAATTGAAGGCAATATCACCAAGGGCTTTTAATGTATCAGGAACCCGTATTGTATAATTTCTAGCAAAATCAGGAATATTATCTACAACTACTGCAATAGCTCCTTTTTCTAAAGCCTGCCCTATAAACTTATGTCCGTCGTGTTTTTCTCCTCTAATGGCTATGAAGAGTTCACCTTTTTTTATCCTTCTGGTATCTATGGAAATACCAGAGCACTTTTTGTCTAAAAGGTTTTTATTGAAAACCTCTCCTGTGCACCAGTTGGCTATTTGTTGTATTTTAAGTATTTCCATCTACTGGCTGTTTCCTGGTTATACCAATTCGTCTTCAAAGATATAGTGTTGTTTACTTCCTCATAGGCTTGGTCAACATACTATCAGTATGCCTGCTGGCTTATTTCGTATTAGATGTTTTGTTTAATTGATAAGACTGCCTTTTTTGCTTCTTCTCTATCATCAAAAGGGACAATCGTATTTTTCATTATCTGGAAGGTTTCATGTCCTTTGCCTGCTATCACCAGGCAGTCTCCTGTCCTGGCAACCCTTACTGCTTCTTTTATGGCCTGCCTCCTATCAGGAATGGTTACATACCTTCTTCTGTAAAACGGGATGCCTTTTTCAATGTCTTCAATAATAGCTTCGGGGTCTTCTGAACGTGGATTATCCGAGGTGATAAAAACAATATCTGCCATTTTTACTGCAATTTTACCCATAAGCGGACGTTTTGTTTTGTCCCTGTCTCCTCCGCATCCAAATACAAGAATAATGCGGGAAGGATTCATTTTCCTCACAGAAGAAAGGAGGTTTGCCAGTGCATAGTGTGTATGGGCATAATCAACTATTATATCAAAGTCCTGGCCAGCGTTGACAGACTCAAACCTTCCTGGCACTGATTCAAGCAACTCTAAAGATTCTTTTACGGATTCCATAGGGATACCCGCTGATTTTGCGAATGCTATGGCAGAAAGACAATTGTATATATTTGACAGACCACGTATTTTGGTATGGAAATCAATCAGTTCTTTCCCTATGTTAACTTTCATATAATTGCCGTCTCTCTTTAGAGAATACTCTTTAAGCTGTACATCTGCTTTTCTTGTTCCATAAGTAATACAGTGGAGAGATTTTTTTTTAAGCTGGCTGATGAAATATCGTGAATAATGGTTATCAACATTGATAATGCCTACCTTGTGTTCTTTTTCGCTTCGTGGAAGATATTCACCGAAAAATTTAAGTTTTGTCTTAAGGTAACTTTTGAAATTTTTATGGTAATCAAGGTGTTCATGAGAAGATATGTTTGTAAAAACACCTGTGTTAAAATGTAATCCGTCAATCCTGCCCTGAGATAAACCGTGTGAAGATACTTCCATCACAGCCCACCTGCAGTTTTCTTCAAGCATGTTGAAAAGAAACATCTGAATATCAAGAGATTCAGGTGTCGTATTTGTTGAATTAATAGTTCTTTCTCCAATCTGGTAGGCAATGGTGCCGAGCAATCCACATTTATACCCTGCTCTTTCAAGTATTTGCTTGATTAAGAAAGATACAGTTGTTTTACCATTAGTGCCTGTTATACCCACAAGATTAATTTTTTTTGAAGGGTGTCCATAGAATTCTGATGCCAGTTTATGAAGGGCATCTCTTGTATCCTGCACAATAACCTCTGCTATGTCGGAAGGTAATACTGTGCTCCTTTTATTCGCGACAATAATTTTAGCTCCTCTATCAATAGCATCTTTAATAAAAAGATGGCCATCAGAGTTGTTTCCTTTGATGGCTACAAAAAGGAAATTTTTCTTTACTTTTCGCGAATCGCAAGCAATACCTTCTACATCAATATTGTCAAGATTGAATGTTTTTTTCTCTTCAAGGCACTTTATAAGTTCTTTTATTTTCATGTTGACGTTATTTATTCATAACTATTTTTCCATTATTATAATTTTTTTCAGGAGGTATATTGAGATACTGCAAGCTCCTCCATAAGATATTTTTGAACACTGGGGCTGCTACTGTTCCTCCATAATAAAAAGGTTTCGGTTCATCTACCGTTACCTGAATAATGAGATTTTCTTCGCTTTCATTAAGGAAGCCACAAAATGATGCCACATATTTATCTTGAGAATAGTGTCTATTAATAAACTTCTGGGCAGTTCCAGTTTTTCCGCTTATTCTGTATCCATCAATGTTTGCAAGGGGCGCTGTACCGCCTGGATGCGTGACGTTTTCCAGAATACTCCTTAAAATGGCACATGTTTCTTCTGAAAGAATCTGCTGTTTTTTTTGATTAGCATTTATCTTTACGTCTTCCGATTTATCCATGATTTCTTTTAGAACGTGCGGTTGTACAAGATACCCGCCGTTTGCAATAACCCCCATTGCTCTTATACCCTGAATGGCATTTATTCCTACTTCCTGTCCTATAGGTATGGCAGTGATGGAATATCCTGACCAATGTTTAAGCGGCCTCAAGATACCTTTTATTTCTCCAGGAAGGTCGATTCCAGTGACTTGTCCAAATCCGAACTTTTTACAATATTCATATAATTTTTCTTCTCCCATCTTTATGGCTATCTTAACAGTTCCTATGTTGCTGGATTTCTCAATGACCTTGCTCACAGTAAGACTGCCGTAGGCATGTACATCCCGAAGATAATGGTTTCTTACAAACCACTTTCCACACTCGCAAAATATTACATCTTCAGGTGTAATAATCTTTTCTTCTATCGCCGCGGCTGCTGTGACTATCTTAAAGGTTGATCCTGGTTCAAAAAGGTCGGTAACTATCCTATTCCTTTTTTCTGCTGGGTCTGAAATATTTGGACTATTAAGGTCATAATTGGGAATATTTGCAAGAGCTAAAATTTCTCCTGTTTCATAGTCCATGATTATTGCAGAAACACTTTTGGCATTATATACAGAGTAAGCACGTTCCAGTTCTTCTTCCAGTATAAACTGGAGGTTATAATCTATTGTCAGTTTTATATCCTTGCCTTTCTGAGGCTGTACAATCTTTTTTTCAATTGAATGTATAAGCGCTCCTTTTCCGTCTTTCAATACCAAGGATTTACCGGCAACTCCTTTTAACAAACCGTTATAGTAAAGCTCCACTCCTTCTAATCCTTCCTCATCAATATTTGTAAATCCAATAACATGGCAAGCAAGTTTATTATTGGGGTAAATTCTCTTATAATTTTGCTCAAAAACGACACCAGGAAGTTTTTTATTTTGCAACTGCCCATATTCCTCTATGGACAGCTCTTTTTTTAGAAGAGGATAAAGCTGGCTCATTTTATATTCAATCTCTTTATCCTTTATTTTTAATGTTTCTTTTAGTTCATTTTTTAGTTTTTTCCTATAGTCCGGGTGCTTTTTTTCCTCGTAAGCGACTGCCCATGAATCAAGATATGCCGAGTAAAATGGAACGCTCATAGCAAGAATTCTGCCATTCCTATCGTAGATAGTGCCTCTTGGAACTGGTATGGGTATTTCTCTATATATATCTGATTCATTGGCTGTTGTAATTTTAGCGGGGGGGAATATCTGTATTTTAAACATTATAACAAAAAACAGGTCAATAAAAATACAAGAAAAAAGAAAAAGAAATATATATTTGGTTTTTTTCATCCTGATACTAAATATATCCTCAACGTGTGCCTGCTTCTGCTTTCCCATTGCTTTTTCCTTCTGAATTATCTGGTTCTATTTCCAGGTAACACCACTTAGATGGGTTTACCAGATGCATGTTGAAACTCTCGGCTTTTTTTAAAAGTTCCGCCTGAGAAGTTAATTTCAAAATTTCAGATTTGTAATACTTATTAAGCATCTCCAGGTCCTCATACCTTTTTTTTGCTTCTTCCATTTTGTATCCGATGGCTATGACTTTGCAGGAAAGAAAGACATAAAGACACAAAAAGATAAACAGGATACTCATGAAAACAATCCAGTTCGGAATGGTAGGCTTTTTCTTCATTTTTTTTCGGCTACCCTCATTTTTGCACTTCTGCTTTCAGGATTAATTTCAAGTTCTTTATCGTCAGCCACCACAGGTTTTTTTGTAAGAACTACCATCTCAGGATTTTCTTTTAAAAATTTTTTTACGAGTCTATCTTCAAGAGAGTGAAAAGATATTACAACCAACCTGCCTTTTTTACTTAATACATCAGATGCCTTTTTAAGTCCCTCTGTTAACACCTGAAGTTCATTATTAACAGCGATCCTCAGAGACATGAAAACCTTTGTGGCTGGATGAATTTTCCCTCTATAACCGTAATACCGTGAGATAAAATCTGCAAGTTCAAGGGTCGTTTGAAAGTTCTTCTTTTTTCTCTGCTGTATAACAGCATCAGCCAGTTTTCTCGCGTGCTTTATTTCTCCATACTTTTGAAATATCCATAAAAGATTATCTCTGTCCCACTTGTTTATTATTTCCCATGCAGTCAGAGGATTATTTCTGTCATAACGCATATCAAGTGGGCCTTCTATCTGAAAACTAAATCCTCTTTCGCTATTTTTTATCTGGTTTGTGGAAAAACCTATGTCAAAAAGGATTCCGTCAACCTGTGAGATTTTTTCCTCGTATAAAACCTTATCTATATTTTCAAAACCACAATTGATCGCTTTAAAGTTGCTGAACTCAGATAGATTTTCCGAAATTTCTTTTATGGCTTCGGCATCTTTATCAATACCGTAAAGAAATATACCGGGCTCTGCCTCTAAAATATACCTGCTATGTCCCCCTCTACCGCATGTTGCATCTATATAAACTCCTTCCTTTTTAAGGTTAAGGTATTGCAAAACCTGCTGATGTAAAACTGGATAATGTTCTATTATCATTTCGTAAAAGACGCCCTTTAAATTCGTACGAACTGCCATTTTATGGTTTATGTCTGATGTTCCATCAGTTGTTCAGAAATTCTTTCATACATCTTTAAAGAATCAGCATAATATTTATCCCATCTATCTTCATCCCATATCTCTATTCTTGTACCTGCACCGATGAGGACAATATTTTCTTTGATATAGGCATACTGAAGAAGATTGACAGGTACTAAAATTCTTCCCTGTTTATCGATATTTGACTGAGAGGCTCCTGAGAAAAAAAGACGTGTGAAGGTTCTCGGGTCTTCCTTTGTAAAAGGCAGATCTTTTAATCTTACATTTTGTTTTTCCCATACCTCTTGAGAAAAAATAAAAAGGCAGTTTTCCAGTCCTTTGGTAATAAACAAAGAACCTTTTTGTTTGTCTGATGTTCCTTTAAACTGGCTACGCAGTTTTGCAGGAATCACAATTCTTCCCTGCCTGTCAATTTTTTCCCTAAATTCCCCAAAATATACCATTTTGCACCTTTTCTATATATTAAATACCCTATGAAAAATTTTGTCAAGTATATTTTTTGCAAGAGGGATTGTGGGGAAAACGATAATCCTATTTTTTACCCAACTGCGAAAAAAGGAGATTCTCATCGGATATATTATTTTTACATCAACTGTATTGTTTTCGTCAGATGGTTTTGGTGAGGGGATATAGAGAGAGCAGTTCATAAGCCGGATTCTGTTTTGATAGCCATTCATCTTGGCCATGGATTACTTCATGGCTCGTGCGGTCCACCCGAATCCGTCGGGGCAGGCGCCCAGGATTCTGCTTGACCTTGCTCCGGATGGGGTTTGCCTTTGCCTTCCTGTTTACACAGAAAGCGGTGAGCTTTTACCTCGCCATTTCATCCTTACCACCCTTATCTTGTGCGAGTGGCGGTATTATTTCTGTGGCACTTTCCAGTCCTTGCGGACTACTCCTGTTAGGGGTCATCCTGCCTGCTGGAGTCCGGACTTTCCTCCTGTTTAAGTAGGTAATACCGAATAATACTGCCCTTCGCATTCAAAACTATCATTTTGAATGCGAATTCGTATAAACAGGCGACTATCCGACTGCTCTCTCTACTACAATTTTTCTTATAGACTGCTAAAATCTGCCAATATGTTAATGATACTGAATAACTGCCTACGCCTTGAAAGAAAATTATATCATATAACAAATCTTTGACAAAAACTAGGGAGTATAATTAGGGTGATATTAGATTTGACAATTTGTAGAAGTGTGTGATAGAGTGTTAAGCAGAGTTAAATTTGAAAATGACGGGAAGACTCAAGTTTGTTCGCATAGTGCGAACAAGGTTGCTCGGATATGTAAAACGTAGTTGACTGAATTATTACGCGGTGCGTTCTTCTTCGCTATGAGATTAAAGATTCGAGGATAAAATTTATCGGACTTCTTTTGCATCCGTTTACTTGATGAAAAAAATTACAGGGGAAAACCATGGCCGAATATAAAATAAACGATTTCGGTGCGGTGCCGGACGGAACCACCTTAAACACTGAGGCAATTCAGAAGGCGATAGACGAATGTCACTCCGCGGGAGGAGGCAGGGTTGTGTGTGGTGTCGGCTGTTACAAGACGGGTTCTGTCATGCTGAAAAGTAACGTTGAACTCCATCTTGAAACCGGTTGCACACTGCTGGGCAGCGAAAAGCTCGACGATTACGTTGACCTTACATCTTCGGGGTTCATAAACAACGCTGATAAAACGGCGGAAAATAGCAGCAGGGCGCTCATTAATGCGGTCAACTCGGAAAACGTTGCCGTGACAGGGCAGGGCAGGCTTGATGGCAACGGACTTTTCTTTTACAAACCCGGGGATATCGGTCCGACGGGAAAATTCAACAAACCTTCCACACAGAGACCTCGCATAGTGATGTTTTATGGATGCCGCGACGTCCGTTTTGAAGATATAACCTGTGTTGATTCTTCCTGCTGGACGTTCTGGCTCATGAAGTGTGAGGATGTAAACATACGCGGGGTAAAAATACGCGGTAACAAAAAAATGCTGAATGTTGACGGGATAGACATAGATGCCTGCCGGAACGTTGTCGTCAGCGACTGTATCATAGACACGGAGGATGACTGCATTGCCGTCCGCTCCATCCAGAACATGTACGAGACGCCGGCCGTATGCGAGAATATTACCGTAACAAACTGCGTTCTCAAAACAGAATGTAACGGGGTCCGTATCGGCTGTCCCAGTGACGCGGTGATAAGGAACTGCGTTTTCAGCAATCTTGTAATTGATGGATATAGCGGCATAGCGGTACAGAATCCCAGAATATATCTCTCGGAAGGAAGCATCGGCTGTGCAGATATCTACAATATATCTTTTGCCAACATTACCGTGAAGTGCAGCCATTACCCAGTTCAAATATACGTTGAAGAGGGTGTCAGACTGAAAAGGCTTTCGGATTTCAGTTTTTCAAACTTTACTGTCAAAAGCGGAGGTCCTTATATAATCCAGGGAAGTAGCGAGACGATTATCAAGAAAGTCAGATTCAGTAACATGCAGATAGAAACTGCCGGAAAAGATGTCTTTGTATGTCGCAACTGCGAAGAAATATCGTTCAACGGCATCGAGTTTTCTAACCTTTCGGATTCAGGGAAGAAATGAGGTATTCGGGGCTGCCGGAAAAAGGATTTTCCCCCATTGCTGCGTTCGCCAACGCTTTGTGCCGTGATGGGGAAGGACGCAAGGTGGAGGTGAATTTTCGTAAGTCCTCACTCAACCCCGTTGTCATTGCGAGTGAATGTACTTAATGACCGTGGCAATAATCCGACGTCCTTCGTCGCTGTCGCTTCTCGTAATGACAGATAGGGCTGAATATTTACACCAAAACGGAGAGGTTTTATGAATATCGGCATACAATTATATTCTGTTTCTGAAGATTTTAAGAAAAATAATGCAGCCACTGTTCAAGCCCTTGCCGGTATGGGATACCGGGGGATAGAATTTGCGTTTACGTTCGGATGCATGTCTCCAGGAGAACTTGTTTCTCTGTTGAAAAATGCAAACATGAAAGCTGTTGGCATATATTCTGCCGGCCTGGATAATCTTTTAAACTCTTCGGATGATATATACAGATATTCGGGCTATCTTAAGAATCCTTATGTTACGGTCGGAAGTCCAGAGTTACTGGAAGATTGGGACTCTGCAATCGAAAAGGTAAAAGAAGCCGGGATTGTCGCCCGCAAAGCGGGGATGACCCTTTTATACCATAACCATAGAGAAGAGATTGAACTTCTTGGCAATAAACCTGCCCTGTCCGTGCTTGCTGACCGGACAGAACCTGAAATAATAAAGATTGAACTTGATACCCACTTTATAGCAAAAGCTGGAAGTAACCCAGTAGAATGGCTTGAAAATTATAAAGGAAGGGTCCCGGTTCTTCATCTTAAGGATATAAAAAAGGACGGCTCGGTTACAGAAACAGGCGAAGGAATTCTCGATATTCCTGCTGTTTGCAGGAAGGCCCGGGAAATCGGTGTGAAATGGCTTGTGGTGGAGTTTCACGAGATTGGTGAAAGGACTCCGATGGAAAGCGCTCGGCTGTGCATTGAAAATTTACGCAGGTTGAAGATACAAGGAGAAGATTCTAAATGAAACATTTGTTAAAAACAGGATTCATGTTCGGGATTACATCCGAAGTTATAATGACTCTTGGTTTGCAGTCGAGAACTTATTCGAGGAGGTTGGTTTATGTCTGAAAGAGCATTTATCCTGATTTTTGATATGCTTGCGGGCCACTGGAATGAAGGAGTGACAGTACCTTCTACTCAACTTCCACCTCCCAATGTAATGGGATACGTAAAAAAAGGAAAACTTCCTGCTTTCGGAGAATCCGTGGAACAGGGGATTTTTATATACGCATGGAACAAAGGTAACTGCTGTACTTCTTACGGACAGAAATATCTTGCCTCAGGGACTTATGACGTACAGGTGGAACCTGCCGGTTCTCCGTATGTCCGGCTGGTGAAAGGAATGGAGCGGGAAACGATACTGTACGCATGCAAAAAACAGTATCCCGGTGGCAAGGTTGCGGCTTTCGGGTCGGACGCGTGGATGCAGAGTGGTTGGTGGAAAGCCCC
>CAZYYF010000008.1:18264-22710 GCA_964650875.1 uncultured bacterium | reverse complement strand
GGGTTTAAAATGTATTTTAAGAAGCTCTTTTTATTATAACCAATCACCTCCTTTCAGATTTTTTGGTAAAATTAAACATATGAAAATTTAGGTCATCCCCAAAGGGAATTGGTCACCAGTTAAAAATAAGTTTTTAACCTTTAACCCAACCCCTAAGGAGATACTCTTTCTTGAGAATAGATACGAGATTTAGCAACAACTTAAATCAATCTTATACCAATTCGTCTTCAACTAAATATAGCGTCGTTGACTTCCTCATCATCTTTGTCAACATCCTATCAGTGTGCCTCGTGGCCGATTTTGTCCTCTACTTACTCTATCCTTATACCCGAACCGTTATATACTACCTTTACATTCAAAACTATCATTTTGAATGCGAATTCATATTAACAATTGTATGTTATAATATCCTTTTCTGTCAATAATATTTTATAAGCAATTACACACAATGAGGAATCTATAGAGATGGGCAACATATATTTTCCACAGGCTTCTCAGGGTAAAAACCGTATAAAGATGCACCCGGGGATGAGTATTCTTGAAGCCGCGCAACTTGCAGGATTAACGATAGGTGCCACATGCGCAGGTATGGGGAAATGCGGCAGGTGTAAGGTAACAATAGAAAACGGACAAGAAAACCTTAACCTTCCAACGAACATAGAAAAAAGCTTCAGACTGGCTGAAAAAGAACGACTTGCCTGTCAGGCAAGAATTATGAGAGACGTTTCTGACCTCATAGTACACATAAAACACTTAGAGGAATATGAGATACTCAAATACGGAACAAAAAGAAAGCTTGCGATACATCCTTTGTATAAAAATGAAAACGGAAAGGTATTCAGGGGACAAATTCCCATAGAAGATTATAGGGGCGCTATCTATGGACTGGCTGTGGATATAGGTACAACTACTGTTGTATTAGACCTTGTGAACCTTGAAAATGGGGAGATACTTGGTACTATTGCAAAAACCAATCCTCAGATATCCTATGGTAGCGATGTAATCTCCAGAATCAGGTTTATCTATCCGGGCAAAAAAAACGATAAATATTTCGGCCAGCAGGAATCTGTAAAACGGTTAAAAATACTGCAAAATCTTATTTCCGCTCTTATTAACAGCGCTGTTAAAGAACTTTCAAAAACAATGGGTAAAGACATCAAAAACAGTATTTACTACACAGTAATAGCCGGCAATTCTGTTATGAGAGATATTTTTTTCGGACTTGATGTCTCATCTCTCGGCGTCAGTCCTTATGAGCCAAGCGATAAATCACCAATAACAACTTGTCCTGTAACAACCGGTCTGGAGATAAACAGCGCTGGAGAGGTTTACGGTATTCCGTTGATAGGGGGACATATAGGTGGAGATACTGTCGCAGGTATACTTGCATGCGAGATGTGCCGCAAAAAAGACATCTGTCTTCTTATCGACATAGGTACAAATGGGGAGATTGTGCTGGGCAACAAGGACAGATTGATTGCTTTGTCCTGTGCCGCGGGAGGCGCATTTGAAGGAACCGCCGTAGGTTGTGGCACCGGCAGCATCCCCGGAGCCATAAAACAAATAGAACTGACTGATGAGAAAATATCATATACTACTATCGGGAACAAACGGCCAGTCGGTATATGTGGTTCAGGGCTTATAGACCTGCTGGCAGAACTTCTTCAGCACGGAATAATGACAAAAACCGCAAAAATAACACAAGACTTTTACATCACACAGACTATACGGTTAACACAAACTGACATATACCAGTTGATAACCGCCAAGGCAGCTGTAAGAACCGGCTGGCAGGTGCTCCTGAAACAATATCCTGCACAACTATCTGATGTAAAAAACATTTATATCTCCGGGGGATTTGGCAACTTTATAAACATAAAAAATGCCATAACGATAGGATTGATACCTGATGTCGAAAACCAAAAGGTAGTCAAGATAGGCAACGGAGCCCTGGAGGGCGCTAGAGAGTTACTGCTTTGTCAAGAAGCACAAGAATTATGCAACAGAATTGCACAGCAGGTTGTACATATAAGACCCAACGAAGTGGAAAAAAACTTTGACTACCTACTTGCAAAGAATATGTACTTTTCTAACGGAGATGACATAGGCTAATTTGATATAACTGAAATCTTCAATACCCTTTTTGTGTCTTGCGTGACCTTGAAATTTTCAGAAATCTCCAGTCCGCAGACCCAGACAATTGCCCCTTTAGATTCAAACACAAGGATGCCCTGTCTGTTGCAAAAAGGCACCTTTCTGTCAATAAAAAATCTGGCAAGTTTCTTAGGATTGTTCATCCCGAGAGGCACAAAAACATCCCCTTTATTCGGATGCCTTATATTCAAGATATTACCTATCTTTTCAGCATCAAGATAACAGGTAAACCTGTCTCTGTTCGTAAAAATACCACTGGAAAAAACCGTTTCTATTGCTTCTACTTTCACTGCTTTTTCCAGATGGATTTTACCTGGGACCTTCAGAACATTTACAGCATGCTCCTTTTGGTAGTTGTCATCAACAGGCATATCCTTTATAATCCTTTCCAACTGTCCTATTGCAAGCCATTCACCGCCTATTTTCTCAAGACGTTTACGGGCTTTTTCTATAGAGTCAAAGGACCTGTAAGGATTGCCCGTTAATTGTTGGCAAAGAAGTGATACCACTAACCGTTTAACTGAAAGAGGTAGCCCCCTGTAAACCTTCAGAGATATCCTGCGGTTGCAGACATCCATCATTTCCAGAAGATACTTTTCAGATGTGCCTTTCAAAAAGGCAAAGTCATCCTGTAAAAGAAAGGCAGTACGTCCGAGAGCCTCTATCACAGCAGGATTGTATTTTTTCAATAGAGGAACTACCTGATGCCTTATGTTGTTTCTGAAAAAGTCAGTTGAAAGATTGGAAGAATCAAACCTATACTCTTTTTTTCCCTTTTTGAGGGTTTCTAATATAACAGATTTGGAGATACACAACAATGGTCTTACCAAAAGAATCTGGCTGTTGCCATACATATGTGATACCGGAAGTATTCCCCTTAGCCCTGCGAGTCCTGTACCTTTTATAAGATGCATGAGCATAGTCTCTGCCTGGTCGTCAAGCGTATGCCCCGTAGATATCTTGTTACATCCCTGCTGTTCTGCAATCTTATACAACTGCCTGTATCTTTGTATTCTTGCCTGTTGTTCAATATCACTTGTGCTTTTTAACAGGATATCGCCGCGGCAAAACAAAAACCCATAAGATTCTGCAAGCCCCCTGACAAAAAAAATCTCCTCTTCTGCTTCTTTTCTCATATGGTGGTGGATATAGGCAACCTTGACAGTTATTTTTTGCTTCTGGGCTATGTAGGCAAAAAAATGAAGCATGAAAACAGAATCAGGTCCCCCAGAAACAGATGCAAGCAGAGCGTCTCCCGGCTTTATGATGCCTCTGTCGTCTACAAAATGCAGAACTTTTCTGAAAACCTTTTCCATATACTTATACATTACCTAAAAGTGTCTGTTATGTCAAAAAAATTCACTCTTGTAGGACTTTTAGAGTTGTGGTATAATATCTTAGGGATACTATGAGAAAACACAGGGTGAAATCCCAAACAGGTGTAGCTATGATAATGGTTCTTGTGATGATTGTCATTTTTTCATCACTTATACTTGCCATTGTGCTATCCGCCACCAAAGCCATCAGAACAGCGCACTTCTATCAAGACAAAACCATTGCTCTGCAGATAGCCGAGGCAGGGATCCATGATGTATTCTACTGGCTTAATTATAAAGGGTATCATAGCGGTAAGCTTTATCCTTGCACTAATACCACAACCTTTCAATACGACGGAACAAAAAAATACTTTCAGGGGTCAAACCACGATGGAATAAGTTCAGAAACATGGATAGCAACAGAACCTACAAACTATAACCCAACAGATATTCCTCTTGCAAGGTGCGTGGTAAAATTCACAGATAACGAGGGTATAAATGAAGATACAATAGAGTCTACAGGTTTTTATAAAGGCAGGACGGCTTCCATCAAGGTAAATGTGAGAGGCAACAACGGGCAGGGAAATACTGAGCATAATCCCGGCAGGGCACTCGGTGATTTTTATTGGGATACAGGTAGTGAAACCTGGATAGAGGGAAGGGCCACATGGGGCATTGCTGAGGCCTTTAACAAACATGCCATCTACGCTAAAAATGCCAATACATCTAGCCCCACCATAGAAGGTAATGTTACTACAACCTCTCCCAAACCTCCTTCTTTAGGCGGAGAGAAGGCAACATGGACACAATCCGGTAACATCAAACCACCTCTTGTGATAAAAGATATTTTTGCTGATTCTGTTCCTTCAACAGAGATGGAGGATCCCAGTGACCCTGCACAAGCTAATTCTCATCCCAACACGGATATCTTTTATAACAAATACCTTTATCTTGCTGAAGGAGGAACCATCAATCT
>CAZYYF010000008.1:0-18254 GCA_964650875.1 uncultured bacterium | reverse complement strand
GCTTCAGGCACACCCGTTGCTTATACAGGTTCTTCAGGTAATAGAGGAGGGACTATACAGTATGATTCATCCAGCGATTCATATATTATTGACGGGATGACCAACCAGATATGTAATATTCTTGTAAAAACACATGAAACTGCAGGAGGTAACCTCCAGATTGCCAATGCTTGTATTAGTAAACATATCAAGGCATACGGGAAAATTACCATTACAGGAGATATCACAACCTCCAATGTTGCTGTGCTGCATGTGAATTCCGATGATGTATCTGAAAAACTCAACATCAATAGCGGAGTGCTTATCAATGGTGACCTTATCATAAGGGGTGGCGATGCCATTGTCACAACAGGAAACACCTTACTACAAACCTTGTCAATAAACGGCGGGTTGCTCTGGGAACCTGGCAACTCGGGAGGAACCTTAGAGATAGGAGATACAACCATAGATGCGTCTTCAAGCATCCTGAAATCAGCTGTCGCAATAGTTAACACTTCAAACCCTGCCCGCCTTACAATAACCGGTACTCCTGTTACAGTAACCGTAGGTGAAAACCAATCTTCTGTCTTTACTGTATATTCCTCAGGACAGACAGACATTTCAGTTAATTCTACTGTTTCTATAACATTTAATGGTACCCCGTATTTGGATGGAAAGACAACCATCCTTGCTTTTTCTGAAACAGGTTCTTCTTCGGTTAGTTTGGGAAGTACCTCTAATCCTGTAAATGTTGAAGGACTTATTTATTCTTATGGGACAAATGGTGAAGGAAATATTATTATATCCAACACCAATACGCATGTAAATGGTGTTCTGATAGCAAACAATGATGTAACACTAAACGCGGGTTCTATAACTTACGATGGAAGACCTTACTTAGATAATAACGAGCCCACAGTATATAAAGGATTTACAGGTGGAAGAAGAAAATACCAGCCTGTACCGGGTAGCTGGAAAGTAACATGGTAAAACGAATGGGATATAAAAGAAACTACAAACAGAAACTTATGTCACAAAAGTCTTATACAACCACCGGATTCACATTGGTAGAAATGGTAGTCGCGATATTTCTCATTGCAGTTGTCTTATCAGGCGTGCTGCTGCTGATGGCAGCAAACCTCAATGTCATAGATAAGGCTAATGAGACAATGGTAGCCAACGCATTGCTCCAATATACCCTTGAGGAGGTACGTAACATAGATTTTCCTCCTGTTCACTGCGACAGACAGTCTTCTTTTGGCGACAGACCAGGCAACGGAACATATAAAACACCCGAGAGTATCAACCCGGTAGAGGATGGCAACGACTGGACTCCGGCAGAATTTAGTGACCGATTTATAGTAAAAAAATATGATTTTCGGTACAAGTGGGATGGAACTTTTCTGGATGGAACTACCGCAAACGATACAGACAACACAATGTATCACAGAGTTGATGTATATATCTTAAAAAGAAGAGGCAACTCTATTATCTTGCAAAATTCTGCTATCATCTCCAGAGATGGCACTCAGTAATATATTGAGGTTTTATGAATACAGATAAAAAAGGTTTTACTATGGCAGAGTTACTGGTAGCAATGGTTATATTGGTTATTGTCTTTGGCCTTGTTACTTACCTGTATACCCGTGCGGCAAAAATAAGAAAAATTGTCGTCATTAACAGCGAAATACAGCAGGTGCTTTCACAGATGATGGATACCCTGATACACGGAGAAAAAGGCACCTGGGGACTGATAGACGGTATAGAGATTGACCCTGCGTCAAACGACGCTAAACTTATAGTCTCAAACGCAACAGAACAAATGACAGCAACAATAGATAATGATAACAATCCTGATACAATAACTGTAAATACAATGGTGCTGGATGTTGAAAGAAAGGTTACTATTAAAAACGTAGCCAATGAAACACCAATTCTTCCGGGCTCAAAATTTGAATATTTTAACCATCAAGGACAACCGGTAGATCCCTCCACATCAGCACAGGAAATCTCCTTTGTGAAGATTACTCTCTGGGCATGTTCCACAGACCCCTCTTTCAGCCAGGCTCCCGCAGTCCCTTTGATAACAGGGGTGCGGCTACGTAACAAAATATCCTTTTAACCAGCCTGCTGCCGTATGGTCATTGTGAGCGTATTATGCGTGGCAATCCGACGTCGTTTGTCGTTGCGAGCCGTCTTTCGGCGTGGCAATCCCTCCGGTCCTCGCAATGACAACACGGTGGTCAGTGAATATTTACTGTTTTTCTATCAGTATATAACATCAGTGAAGAAGGTGATTCGGAATAATGATACGATTTCCCCTAAGTATTTTTCTCGTGTTGCAGGCGACTCTTTTATTTGCCGGTTCAGAACTGAAGCCATTTCAGGAGGGTGAATCCATTTTGGTTCTGGCCCCCCATCCGGATGATGAAACCTTGGGTTGTGCCGGTGTGATACAGGAGGCGTTAACGGAGGGGTGTTCGGTGCATATTGTTTTTCTTACCAATGGAGACCATAATCAAATGGCTTCCAAACTTTATACAAAAAAAATTGTTATGACGCCTTCTGGTTATATCAAGATGGGTAAGTTGAGAAGAAAAGAGGCAATTGCCGCAGCTCAGGTTTTAGGCGTACCCGAGAAGGACCTTATATTTTTAGGCTATCCGGATTCTGGAACTTTAAAAATATGGGAGGAACGTTGGGGAAATGCGTCTGCCTACCGGAATCCTTTGACCAGGGCAAATAAGGTACCCTATCCGGAGAACTATTCTTACCAGGCTGAATATAAAGGTGAAAACATACTCAGAGATTTGGAATCTATTTTGATGAAACTGCGGCCCACCCGGGTTTTTGTTTCTCATCCGGCTGATACCAATGTTGACCATCGTGCTCTCTACGTTTTTTTACGCGTGGCGCTCCTGAATTTAGAGGGTAAAATACCCCCTCCTCTGGTTTATCCCTATTTAATTCATTTTGGCCGTTGGCCCTATCCTTTTCATTATCATCCGGAATTAACCTTATCTCCTCCGAAGAAGTTAGCAGAGTCAGAAATCGCCTGGGAGAATTATAATTTGTCTGGTTTCCAGGAGGATAAGAAATTAGCCGCTATTAAATGTTACCAATCACAGAAAGTTGATAGGGGCTACTGGTTGGCTTCTTTTATCAAAAAAAATGAGATTTTCGGCGATTATCCTATTATTAACCTGGCAAAGAAACCATTAACTGAGAAAGAAGTTTCCATTGGCGATTTAGGTGAGGGTGATTTTTCCCCAGAAGAACTGGCAGAGAAGAGCAAAATTAGTAGTTTTTCTTTCCAGCAGAATGACCAGAAACTACTCTTGACTGTTAAATTTAACAAGGTTTTAGAAAAAGAGATTGGTTTTTCTTTGCATATCTTCGGGTACAACCAGCAGTCTCCTTTCAGTCAGATGCCTAAAATTTCCCTGCGACTTGTGCCGCTGGAGAGAACTATATTAAGAAACGGTTTATCTGTTTTGCCTGGCAAGAATGTTTCTGTAAAGAAAAACGGGAAAGAGGTTTCTTTTGAATTCCCCATTGAACTTCTTCGGAATCCGGATTATATTCTTCTGGCATTGGAATCTTATCTGGGTGAAATTCCGGTTGATTTAACTGCCTGGCGCATCATCAAGATAAAATGACAATTTACAGATCGGCACGGAAAGATGATATTAAGGGCTGTGTTGATATTTTACTTCAGGGTTTTCATAAGCAGATTGATTTTTTTCTGGGTCCCCGGTTGGCTCCGGAACTTTTGACAGAGTTTTTTGAAGTTTTTCTCAAATCTGAGAGAGAAGGTTTCATCGTGAGCCAAACAGATGAAGCAGTAAGTGGTTTTATACTGACTTTAACCAGAGCCAATTTTTTCTCTGTTAATCTACTTTTTCATCTGCCGGTTTCTCTATTAAAATTCCTGCTGGGTAGATACGGGATTTCATTACAACAGTTATCATTCAGCGTAAGCCAGTCTCTTTCTTTTCGCCGGCGTAGTTCCCGGTTTTGTTCTTATTCCTCTGCTCGGATAGTGCTTCTGGCCGTAGGGGAAAAATGTAGAAAACAGGGTATCGGGACAGGACTTTTGCGTTCCGGGTTGGCTTACCTGAAAAAGAAACCTGTTAAACAGGTGAAACTTGAGGTGCGGACAGATAATCCGGCAGCTCTACATCTTTACAAAAAAGAAGGCTTTATTATTAGGGCGGAAATTCCGACTGCGCTCGGCAGTTCCCTGATAATGACCCGTCCTGTCTAACTGCGTGAAAAAGTTGACTTTTATATGTTTGTGATATAAAATGTATCGCTGTATATAAAACTTTACGGAGTGGAAAAAGAACAAAGATGGCTGGGAAAAAAATGATAACAAGAGAAGATGTGAAATACCTCGGATGGCTTGCAAGAATCCAACTGTCGCAAGAAGAGATAGATTCATTTGCTCAAGAATTAGATAAAATTTTAGAGTATGTATCTAGCCTATCGTCTGTTGATACTGCTGATGTACAACCTGCTTACAGTGTTATGAAAACAAATAATGTTGTGAGGGCAGACGAAACTGAAAGATCTATTGACAGACAACATCTTTTATCCAATGCGCCTGAAAAGACAGACAGGTTCTTTAAGGTACCAAAAATTATATGATAATGGAAAAAAAATATCTTGATTTTGAAAAGCCTATTGAGCAACTGGACAAAAGACTTGAAAGTCTCCAATCAAGAAAACAAAGCAGGATATCTGACCGATATGCAACAGAAATAGTTTCTATTAAACAACAATTAAACGAAACAATCAAAGAGGTTTTTTCTCGATTGACAGACTGGCAGGTTGTGCAACTTGCACGTCATCCTAATAGACCTCATACGCTTGACTACATTGAAAACATATTTGAGGATTTTGTAGAACTTCATGGCGATAGATGTTACGCGGACGACCCTGCGGTAATAACAGGCATTGCCAGATTTAACGGAATACCAGTAGGCATTGTTGGACACCAGAAAGGTAGAGATACAAAAGAAAACATTTTCAGGAATTTTGGGATGGCCCACCCGGAAGGATATAAAAAAGCCTTGAGGGTAATGAAACTGGCCGAAAATATGTTTTGTCCTGTTATCTCTTTTATTGACACGCCAGGCGCAAATCCTGATATTGCTGCCGAAGAAAGAGGGCAGGCATTAACAATAGCCAATAATCTTTATGAGATGTCCCTTTTAAAAACACCTATTTTAGCTGTGGTAATAGGTGAAGGTGGAAGTGGTGGTGCATTGGGCATTGGGGTGGCAGACAGGCTATTAATGCAAGAATATACTATTTACTCTGTTATTTCTCCTGAAGGGTGTGCATCTATACTGTGGAAAACCCAAAAAGCTATTGAAGATGCAGCCAGAGCCTTGAAGCTGACAGCAAGAGATCTCTTTGATATGGGTATAGTTGATGAGATTATCCATGAACCCCCTGGAGGTGCCCATAGAGACTGGCAGACAACGTTTGCCCTGCTCAAGGATTCTCTGGATAAAAATATACGAGAGATTAAAACCATTAAAAGAGAAGAACTTGTTAACTTAAGATACCAGAAATATAGGAACATCGGTGTTGTTGTAGAAGGAGAAAGCAATGAAGAAACTTAAGATGGCTCTGCCAAAAGGCTCATTACAGGAATCAACAATATCTCTTTTTGAACATGCAGGTTTCAATCTTTATACTGATGCAAGAAGTTACTATATTGCTACAGACGACCCAGAAATAGAAGGCGTCCTCTTGAGAGCACAGGAAATCCCCAAATATGTGGAAATGGGTGCATTTGACATAGGCATTTCAGGTAAGGACTGGATAAAGGAAAACAGGGCAAAGGTAATAGAAGTTTGTGACCTTGTATATTCAAAACAGGGCTTTAGACCCGTAAAAATAGTGCTGGCTGTACCTGAATCTTCCAGTATCAAAAAACTTGAAGACCTCAAAGGCAGACTCATTGCAACAGAACTGGTGAATATCACAAAGGATTATCTTAAGAAAAAAAAGGTTGCGGCAAAGGTTGAATTTTCCTTTGGAGCAACAGAGATAAAAGCAGGCAAATTAGTAGATGCTATCGTAGAGATCACAGAAACCGGAAGTACTTTGAGGTCCCACAATCTTAAAATTATAGATGTGGTTATGGAGTCTGTGCCACATCTAATTGTAAACAAAACAGCATGGAAAGATAAATGGAAACAGGAGAAGATAGAAAACCTTGCGCTGCTGTTGAAAGGAGCCCTTGAAGCAGAAAACAAAGCAGGCTTAAAAATGAATGTATCCAAAAAGGACCTTGACAGGATTTTAGAAATTCTTCCTGCAATGAAAAACCCTACAATATCCCCGCTGACGAATAAAGACTGGTTTGCCATAGAAACAATTATAGATAAGAAGAAAGCGAAAACCCTGATACCAAAACTTAAAAAATTAGGAGCACAGGGTATTGTAGAATACCCTCTAAATAAGGTAATATAAGAAACTACCAAGAAATAAACCAAAATCCCACTCTGAAGATATCAGAGGAACTTATGTAAAGGAGAAAAGATGCCCTGCGGTAAAAAAAGAAAAAGGTCTAAAATAAAGACGCATAAAAGAAAAAAAAGACTTGCTGCCTTACGGCATAAGAAGAGAAAAAGATAAAATGAAACGTTTATTACCGTTTGTGTTTCTTCTACTTGTGTCCACAGGATGCTACCATGGAATGCAAGGTTCTGGATTGACAACATATGCCCACGGTATTTTGTATGAAAAAACAGATAATAGAGAACAAGCAATAGAGGCATACAAAAAAACCCTGCAACAAGAGGGAGAATCCAGCTATCTTTATGTGAAACTGGGCAATGTGTACCTCAAAGACAAACAGTCAAAAGAGGCAAAACGTTGTTTTTTCAGGGCGTTAAAACTTAATCCTAAAAACGCCGAATCCCTATTTGGACTTGGTGTTGCTTACCTGCTTGAAGATAACCATAAACTGGCTGCCAGGTATATAGAACAAGGACTTTCAATTGAACCTGACAGACATTATGCCAGGATGATGTTATGCGATATTCTGGTGGCCCTGGAGATGTTAGAAAAAGCATCCCAGCAGTATGAAATACTGATAAAGGAATATCCGAATAACTATTTATTGATGTTCAACTACGGCAACCTGCTTGAAAGAAGAAACCTTTATGAGCAGGCGGAAAAAGCATATCTTTCATCCATTCAATTATCAGAAGGTTTCTGGAAAGCAACAGTTGCTCTTGCCCTGCTTTATTATAAACAAGGTAAAGAAGCCGAATCTATGGAATACTTCCGCAAATCTATCAAACTAAATCCTAAGGACAGCATCTCTTATTCTTTCCTTATTTTTGCACATTATAAAGCCAAAGAGATAGAAGCAGCAAAGTCTTTGTTAGAAGAAGCTATGTCCAATGGCATACAAAATACAGAGTTTTACAATCTGATGGGGATTATCTATTCTGAAGAAAAAGATTACCTGAAAGCATCGGAATTTTTCAAGAAAAGCATAGATCTGCAGGATACTTCCACGACAAGGTTTTATTTAGGAGTTGTTTATGACAAGATGGAGATGCCAGACAAAATGGAAGAAGAAATGAAAAAAGCCATAGCAATAGAACCTAATAACGCAATGGCTCTGAACTACCTTGGATACAGTTACCTATTGAAAAACAAAAATCTCCAGGAAGCATACGAAATGATTAAAAAAGCCTGCGCCATTGAACCTGACAATGCAGCGTTTCTTGATAGTTTAGGATGGGCGTATTACAAACGTGGCAACTATAAAAAAGCAAAGAAATATCTCGAAAAAGCAGCAGCCAAAGAAAAAGATGAAGAGGTATATGAACATCTGGGATACCTGTATCTAGAAATGAAAGAGTATATAAAATCTCTATCCTGGTTTATCAAAGCCTATGAGATAAATAAGAATGCAAGGTTTCTTGAGAAAATAGAAGAAATAAATAAATTAATTAAACATGGAATTAATTGAAAGGGTTTCTAAAGACCCATCTTTGATTAAAAGGTTATCTCACAAAGAATTTAATAGCCTGTCTGAAGAAATAAGACATCTCATTATACACACGGTCTCTGTAAGGGGCGGACACCTATCTTCAAACCTCGGTGTAGTGGAATTAACCTTATGTCTCCACAGAATATTTAATATCCCCCCTGACAAAATTATCTGGGATGTAGGGCATCAATGTTACACCCACAAGTTACTTACGGGGAGATACTCTTCTTTCCACACTCTGAGAACAGAAAGAGGCATAAGCGGATTTCCTGCTCCTGAAGAAAGCCCAACTGATATTTTCAAAACAGGGCATGCAGGCACTGCTGTATCTTCGGCTACAGGACTGAAAGAAGGACTATCTTTCCAGGCAGACAACAGCAAGGTAATTGCAGTCATAGGAGATGGTTCCCTGACAAACGGTATCACTTTTGAAGGTCTTAATTTTTTAGGTTCGTTGCCGAAAAAAAATATCCTTATCATCCTCAATGACAATAAAATGTCCATATCTTCTACAAAAGGGGCGCTGTCTTACTATCTTGCAAAGCTAATAACTTCTCCCCTGGTGAACAAACCAAAAGAAGAATTTGCAGAAATACTTAAATCCATACCTTCCATCGGACAAGAGATATCAAAACTGGCTCAAGAGATAGAAAAGAAAACAAAATACCTTGTAATCCCAGGTGTGTTTTTTGAAAAACTAGGACTGAGATATTTTGGCCCCATAGATGGACATGATGTTAATCAGCTTCTTGATATTATGGACAATATTAAGGACATAAAAGAACCAGTTCTTCTACATGTGCTCACAAAAAAAGGCAAGGGATACAAGCCTGCAGAAGAAAATCCAGAAGATTTCCATAGTGCCACTGCCTTTGAAAAAGATACTGGAAGGTTTATTAACAACAGTTCCTATTTATCACCTGGGTTTATTGCAGGTCAGATGTTAGAAGAACTTGCCTGTAAGGAAGAAAAACTGGTTGTGCTGACAGCCGCAATGGAGAAAGGACTTGGACTGGAACATTTCGCAGAAAAATTCCCCAACAGGTTTTATGATGTGGGAATTGCCGAAAGCCACTGTATTGTTTTTGCTTCCGGCCTTGTAAAAGCCGGTATGAAAGCAGTTGTTGCCATTTACTCTACCTTCCTGCAGAGGGCTTATGACCAGATATTTCATGATGTTTGCCTTCAAAATCTACCGCTCATTTTTCTTGTTGATAGGGCAGGAATTGTAGGGGAAGATGGCCCTACCCACCACGGTATCTTTGACATTTCTTTTCTACGCACCCTGCCCAACCTGAAGATTTTTGCTCCTTACAGCATAGACAACCTCAAAGAGATACTAACAAACTCTTTGCAAGAAACAATGCCCGTGTTTATAAGATTTCCTAAGGGGCAACTACCCACAACTATATTTCCTTTAGAAAATGCCTGCAATACAGCTGTCCTGGCTTGTGGGAGTATGGCGCAGGGTTCTCTTGATGCCTGCCGCATGCTTGGAGAAAAGGGGGTTGCTTTATCCTTCTATCCTGTAAGCATGGTTAAACCTCTACCGTCTGAGATACAAGAAATTATCAGCCGTTTTAATACAATAATAACAGTTGAAGAAAACAGTCTCAACGGAGGTTTTGGGTCCTGCGTGTGTGAATATATCAGCGATAAAGGGTTAAACAAAAGGCTGTTGAGGATAGGGTTGCCGGATGCCTTTATAGAACAGGGCACAAGAAACTACCTTCTTGATAGGTATGGTCTGTCGCCTTCTAAAATAGCCGAGAAGATAGAGGAATTTATAAGTGATTAAAAACGTATTTATATTAGAAAACAAAAAAATTACAGGGATTGAAGACAAAAAGGCCTTCATAGAAAAGGTGTTGAAAAGTTGTGGAAAAACCGTTCAAATCTCTTCAAAAGATGCGGATTTAGTCATTACATTGGGAGGTGACGGTACCTTTTTGAAAGGTATCAGGTTGCTAAGCAAAAAAACCCTTATTTATGGTATAAGATACGGGAATGTAGGATTTCTTACCAATAGTCCCCAGGATATAGAAAGGAAGATTAAAAGGATTTTAGAAGGCCGTTATGTGGTAACAAAACGGATGCTTCTTGACCTCACAGTGAAAAGAAACAACAGGGTTATCTTAAAGGACTTCTGTCTGAACGAAGCAGTTATAAACAAAAAAGGTATAAGGATTATCAATATCAATGTAAAAGGAAAACAAGAACCTATATTTAACATAAGGGCAGACGGAATTATTGTGGCAACGCCGACAGGTTCTACGGCTCATGCCCTTTCAGCAATGGGGCCTGTTGTCCAACCGGAAGTAAAGTGTTTTATTCTTATACCTTTATGCCCACATTGTTTGTCGTGGCGGCCTGTTATTCTTCATCACAAAGAACAAATAACTATCTCTGTTTCCCATGAATCGCTTCTGGTAATTGACGGACAGAAAGAGTTTTTGTTGCAACCAGCAGATGTCATATTAATAAAAAAATCTTCTAAAACTGCCAGAACAATTCTGGATGAAGGGTTTCTTTTCAAACACCTGCAGTCTAAATTCAACTGGAACGTATGAAACAGGTAAGGTAGAGGAGTAGAGACAAATGTTTGTAATCAAAGTTGATAGGCAAAAATGCAAGTCCTGTGCATTATGTGTAGATATATGTCCCAACCATATATTCAAGGTTTCCACGGGGTTCAACAAAATGGGTTATCACCACATTGAAGCAGATAACCAGCAGGTATGCAATGGATGCAAACGTTGTGTTTTAGTCTGCCCTGATGTCGCAATAGAGATATACAAAACAGACGAAGAAAAAACATAAATATTCAATAAGAAACAGCAACTTTATTTCAATGGTTATCTGGTTCTGAATGAACAGTAACTTCACAATTGGCGATTTTTTCCTTAATTGCCTTTTCAATAAGTGTGGCTTTTTTATGTACCTGTTCAAGAGAAACTTTCGGATTCATCCGTACATGCAGGGTAATTTCTAATTTCCCAGCATAGTCATGGATATGGATGTGATGAATTCCCTGTCCACCTATCTCTCTAACTATCTTACGAATACGTTCTTCAAGGTCAGGAGTAGGTCTCTCTCCTAAGAGAAAACTACCAACTTCTATAATCAACGTCAGTCCTGTATAAATAATCAGAAGGGCAATTAGCATACCTAATATCCCATCTAATTTGACCAGTCCTGCACTGAAAAAAAATAAACCTAATAGCACCAGCAAACTGGCAATGGAATCACTGCGGTGGTGCCATGCATCTGCTTTTAATGCCTCATAGCCACTTTCTTCATACATAATCAAGGAGAGAAAATAAAGAAATTCTTTGAGGAATACAGAAATAAAAAACACAACCACGAATAGCATTTGGAACTGTATTCCTGCTGGATGTAAAAATTGCCTCAGAGAAGAAATAAAAAATTCGTACCCGACTACACACAAAAGCGTAGCCATAACAATTGTAGCAACCTTTTCACTCCGACCATGTCCAAAAGGATGTTTTTTATCTGGAGGCTGTAAAGCAAAGAAAAAACCTATCATCACCAACACTGATGTAATGACATCAGATAAGGTATGAAATGCGTCTGCTTTGACAGCAATACTGCCACTAACAATACCAGCCCAATATTTGACACCAAATAGCACCAGATTGATAACGATACTTATGATACCTTCCCAGTATCCATATTTACCCTTTGGTTTATAAGTAATGCCTGATTTGTCCAGAAAAAGTCTTGCTAATTTTTTCATTTTGGTTCTAAAACATAATGTAGATTTTCTATATGATACCATACAAGAATAATGAAAAGAAATATCCACTGTTGCGTTGTATCACTGTGAGGATAGGGAAAAATATTTTGGCGCAGCACGTGGCTGGTATTCAGAATAAATTGATAAAAACATTTGAAAATTATAAATTAAAAATAGTGAAATTGTCCCCAAAAACTGGACATTTCTTATAGAGGTGGATTGTAAGATATAAGAACAACCAGCAGAGGGGCAAAATAAGGAGGATGCACAACGCAGGATTAAAGGCAAAAGTAGCAAGCATTGGAAACAATCAAAATGGAATATGGAGTTGCAGAAGTTGTATAAGGTGAGAAAAAGTGTAAAGAAGATACAGAGAGATAAACAAAGAGTAGAGAAAAAGATACAGAAGTTTGTAGTAGATATGCTCTGTACGTTGGGGACGGAGGGCTTAAAGTGTAGCGTGAAGAAGGCTGGGAAGGAGAAGGAAGCAAAGAAGAGGCTGAAAGAGATAAGTGAAGCAAAGAAGAGAATAAATGAGGTAGTAGCGAAACGAAAAAAGATACATAAAAGAGCAGGGAAGAAACTCTATAAGATAAACGAGGAAATTACTGCCATTGATAAACTATGGTATCCGAGACCTCCTATTAGGTTGGATTTACCTGCCGCCGAAAATCAAGAGACGCCACTATAAAAGAAAAAAAACAACCCGTATGAGGTTATGTTGGGGTTTAATGATAGGAGATGATTACTCACCAACTAATAGACAGATATATTATACCCAAGGTGTCAAGAGAAAAAAAGAGAGAAATTTTATAAAGAATAAGAATTATTTTGTTAATTTAAAATTTACTGACTACATAAAGTTATTTTATAGTGTTTCTCCGCTTTGTTTTGCCCTTAAATTTTAAAAATAAGAGTGTTTTTTGGGCTTGGAGCAAAAAAAGGGTCTTTATTTTCGTTATGAATAAATAATCCCAAAATACTGATTTTGGGAACTACAAGGGAAAGGGTGAAAAAAAAGTGAATAGTCAGGCGGTTTAACTTCTTAAAAAGGTATGGTAAAATATCTCTACTACGTAATTTCTGGGAAGTTAGGGATTAATTGCATTTCTTGATGTAGATGATGAGTGGAAGGCAAGATTTCTTGAGACGATATTGCGATTAAGAGACAAGTTGCCCTCTGCTGGTGCCTATCTGCCTCCTATGAAAAGAAGAGGCCTAGTGGCGAGATAAACATACCAAAATTCCGGTTTATACCAGAAGAAGAAATAGAGAAAGGTATCATCCCTGACTATTTCAAAAGTTATGTATATGATTCATCTCCTGTATGTTCTTCATCTCTGGCGATACCGAGGGAGGTATTTGATGATGTAGGGTATTTTCCTGGAGGGGTGAATAGAAGAGGAAACCTTGATATTTGGACAAGAGTTGCATTGAGGTATCCTATTGCGTATAGCAGGTATGTAGGTGCGACATATTACAAAGACATTTCTGGGTCGGTTGTCAAGACACACAAGGTTCTTGATGGCTACAGGGTAGTAGATACCATTGAGGCGTATTTAAGAGAGAAACATAGTATATCGAACAAAAAAAAACATATAAAAGAGTACGCAAACAAGTTCAGGTTAAGTTCTACTTCTCACTGCATTAAGGCAGGTAGGATAGATATGGCAAGGGAGCACCTGAAAAACTGCCACCCAAGAAGGTTTCTCATCAGGAAGTTATATCTATAATTGCTTGCCTTATCAGGTAAAGGGTGTTGTTTGAAAAAGCAATAGTTTCTATGGATAACCTCCCCCATGTTTTAGATTGTTATGAGATTTTTACTAAAGAGTAATGTTATGGACAGGAAGATTAAACCGCAAAATTGGGACCTTGCTTATATCAGTAGTTTACCTCAGGATGCGATTCTTAAAGAATTTAATACTTCCCTCCATGGTCTAACTGAAGAGGACGCAAAAAACCGTCTTGAGGAGTATGGTTATAATGAATCTGTGAGAAACAAAAAAAGAACCGTTCTTTTTCAGGTCTTTTCTAAATTTTTCAATCCACTTGTTATTGTCCTTTTAATTATAGCAGGTTTTTCCATCTTTTTTGGTGAAAAAGGAAGTGCAGTATTAGTTATACTGATGGCTTTATTGAGTGTGTTTCTGTCTTTTATTCAGGAATATAATGCTGGTAGGGAAGCAGAGCAACTCAGTGAAATGGTGCGGGCTACTGCTACTGTTTACCGTAACGGTAGGACCAAAGAAATAAAAATTAAAGAAATTGTTCCGGGAGATATTGTAGTTCTGTCCGCCGGAGATATAATTCCAGCAGATTTACGGATTATTTTCAGCAAGGATGTATTTATTAATCAGTCCATATTAACGGGAGAGTCCATGCCTGTTGAGAAGATATCCGAAGCAATAAAACCTAAAAATAATTCATCTGGTAAATTATCTAACATCGTTTTTATGGGTTCGACCGTTGTGAGTGGAACTGCTGTAGGAGTGGTAGTAAAAACAGGTATAGCAACACAATTTGGTGAAATTTCGCGTAAACTTGCTACGATATCGGTTGAAAGTGATTTTGATAAAGGTATCCGTAGATTTACATGGCTTATGATTCGCACAATGTTAGTTTTAGTAATAATCATTTTTGCAATTAACATCTTCTTTAAAAAAGGAAATATTATCCAGGCGCTTCTTTTTTCTCTATCCGTTGCAGTAGGGCTTACTCCGGAAATGCTTCCTATGATTGTGACAATTAATCTTTCCAAAGGTGCAATTGCTATGTCTAAGAAGAAGGTCATTGTTAAACGGCTAAATGCTATCCAGAACTTTGGCGCTATGGATGTACTCTGTGCGGATAAAACAGGGACACTTACTATAGATAAAATTGTCCTGGAAAAATATTGTGATGTAGTCAGAAAAGAAGATGAGGATGTACTAAAATTTGCCTATATTAACAGTGCTTATCAAACCGGGCTAAGGAATATTCTTGACAGGGCTATATTAGCGCATAAGGATCTTTTAATAAAGGAGTATAAGAAGATTGATGAAATTCCTTTTGATTTTGTGAGGAAAATGATGTCAGTAGTCGTTGAGATAGACGGTAGGCATAGAATGATATCCAAAGGTGCTCCAGAGGAGATTTTTAAAAGGTGCACGAAATATGAACTTGATGGTGAAGTATTTGATATGGAACAAATAATACTTGTAGATTTAAAAACTGAATATGAAGAGTTAAGCGCAGATGGCTTCAGGGTCCTGGCTATCGCCTATACTGATTTTGGAAAAAACAGAGAAAGGTACTCCATAGAAGATGAACATAACCTTATCTTGAAAGGTTATGTTGCCTTCCTTGACCCGCCAAAATCCACTGCTAAGAAGACAATAGAATCTTTAAAAAATTTAGGCATAGAGTTCAAAATACTAACAGGAGATAGTGAATTAGTTACTATGAAAATATGTAGTGAGGTCTCTCTAAATGTGAAAGGAATTATAACCGGTGAGCAAGTGGAAAAAACAACTGATTCTGAATTAAAAGAATTAGTAAAAAAAACCTCTGTTTTTGCAAGGTTGTCACCTTTACAAAAAGAAAAGGTAATTCATGCCTTACATATGAACGGGCATGTTATAGGTTATCTGGGTGACGGTATTAACGATGCACCTGCATTAAAGGCTGCAGATATAGGTATCTCTGTAAATAATGCTGTGGATATTGCTAAAGAGTCAGCGGATATTATTCTCTTAAAGAAAAGTTTGATGGTTTTAAGGGATGGTGTTATAGAAGGAAGGAAGACATTCGGAAATACACTTAAGTATATTAAGATGAGTTCCAGCTCTAATTTTGGTAATATGTTAAGTATGACTGGTGCAAGTATATTACTGCCTTTTTTACCAATGTTGCCCATCCAGATACTTCTAAACAATTTTCTTTATGACCTATCTCAAATATCTATTGCTGGAGATGATATAGACAGGGAATATCTTTTAAAAGCAAGACCGTGGAATGTAGGATATATTAAGAAATTTATGGTTATTATTGGGTCTATAAGTTCTATTTTTGACTTCATAACATTTGGAGTGTTGTTGTTTGCATTCAAATTCTCCGAGCCATTTTTCCATACCGGTTGGTTTTTAGAATCTCTATGTACCCAAACATTGGTAGTACATATAATCCGTACCGGCAAAATTCCATTTATAGAAAGCAAGCCAAGCCAGTTTTTGATTTTCACATCCATCTATATTGTTACTATAGGGCTAATAATTCCATTTATTCCAATAGGAAAATACTTTGGTTTTGTCCAACCACCATTTACATATTTTATGGCTTTAATCGGAATTGTGGTGTTCTATCTATTTATTGTCCAACTTGTAAAAGAGTGGTTTATCAAAAGATATGGATATGAATAAAAAGTTTTCAATAAAATACTACCCAACTGGACTACTTTTTAGAGACACAATAAAACAGTAAAATGAAAAGATAATATATCTATTATATCTATCCAGAATAAGACATTTACACAGTAGATGTAAAGTAAACCTTATTTACTATAAGAACGACTATTTTAATGAAAGCACAGAGAGAAGTGACCGAAGAAGAATTGATTACTCGTGCCTGTAAAGGTGATTCAGAAGCATTTGAGGAATTGGTCCGTATACATATGAAATGGGCATACAATCTTGCTTACAAATTGAGCAATGATAGATATCTGGCTGATGAAATCAGCCAAGAGGCCTTTGTCGCTCTATACAGAAACATTGGTAAATTCCGCCGGGAGTCTTCTCTTAAGACATATCTCTACAGAGTCATACTTAATTCCTGGCAGCAATACCTGCGGACGGTCTATAGGCAAAAGAGGTTAAATCATGCACTTGGTCGTAGAATTAGAAAAGAGAAGGATATATTTGATGAAATAAGGATGGATGATATAAAAGGGAGGATTAACTCTGCGGTTGCGGAATTACCGCCCAGACAACGAGATGTCTTTATATTAAAACATCTGCAGGGATTGAAAATTTCAGAGGTGGCTTTGATACTGAGATGTTCTGAGGGAACTGTCAAGGCGAATCTTTTTAAGGCAGTTAATAACCTGAGAGATAAGTTAAAATGAGAAAGATTATATGTCGGCGAATAAGAAGAAAATTAGTTGATTACCTTTATGGAGAAACTACAGAACAGGAAGAAGATTTAATAAAAAAGCATCTGGAAACGTGTAATTCCTGTTGGGTAGTATGGAATGAGATATGGGATATGTTAAAAACACAGGGTTATGATATTGAACCCGAGGTACCGGAAACTTATTGGGAATTCTATCCGAAACGTGTCCTTACCAGAATATCGGAACAGACATCAGTTAGGTATAATTTAAAGAGAATATTGTCTCTTTCTTCAGTATGTTTGTTATTCTTGATTGCGATAGTGGGTACCAGGTTTTATCTGATTGAAAGGGAAATAGCGAAAAATTTTGAATTGTATCATAATATAGAGATAGTTCACAACCTTGATTTGATTAACCAGATAATAGAAAATGGAACTTTTGACATGGAATCTATCCAGCAATATTCAGAGATGGGAACTACTCCATATTCAAAAAAAATACTCCACCGTAGATTTCATCAGTTCCAACAATATAAACCTTCCCAAAAGGACTCTATTTTAGGAAATTATCAACAATGGATAAATTATTCCCCACCCGAGCGAGAAAACATTAAGAAACTCTATTACTTCCTGAAGTTTATTAACCACCCTGAGCTAAAAAAATTACCATAGTAAACCTTTTTATCTCCACTTTCTACTAATATAACAACAAAGCTAATGTGGAAAGGAGGTGAAACAATATGAAGAAGACAAAAAAGATTGGATTACTGCTGGGGGGATTTATACTTATGCTTACATTGACCCAGGGTTACAAAACTTCCCAGAAGAAAGGTGCAGGATTGTTAGTGCAGAATGCCTATGCTGCAACTTCACCTACATCTCCAGCCAATAAGCCAGCGGTTACTGTTCAGACGGTAAAGGGTACCATTACTTCAATTGATGTGGTAAAGAATACATTCATTTTGAAAGAAGAGGGTAAAAATACCACAATGACTTTTTCAGCAAAGCCGGAAACCATTAAAAAGTTGGTGGTTGAAGAGAAGGTGCAGGTGATGTATAAAAAGGCAGCAGATGGGTCCTGTAACGCTGTAGAAGTAAACAAGGTAAAAGAGAAAAAGTAAGAGGTTAGTTGTAGAGGATAAACAGAAAGGGGGGGCAGAGATAAACTGCTCCCTTTCTGTTTATTAAGCAATTTATTAAGCAATACCCGGCAAAGAAAGCAACAGGATTAAGGATTGTGGTTATCCATTAGGAAATAAAATACTTAGATATTTTTCTAAGTAAAAAGGATTATGCCTTGTTTTTTGCAGAGTGTTAAATCTAATCCCAGTCATTCCTTTATCAAGGGAAGAAGTAGAAATCCCACCATCCCCCCCTTTGTTAGTGGAAATTTTAATATAAACA
>CAZYYF010000007.1:0-24880 GCA_964650875.1 uncultured bacterium | reverse complement strand
TGGGGAAAAAAGCCGGCGGTCTAAACACTTTTTACATCTATAGAACTACTGATTTTTCTCCAAACAAAGGGGTAGACCCCAGAGAAACCTGAAATTAATCCCTCTGTTGATGGTGGTTCCGAGAACAATGCCAAATTGGAGGTCTATGTGGGCTCCGAGAGGGCATATTCTATACGGTGAGTATATCTCCATTTTGTCTTAATCGGTATAATACTTCACCGGCATTTTCAACCACAAAGGTATCCTTTCTCTTCCTGTACTCCTCAATGTTTATCCTCCGGTAGTCCATATAGCCGAGGTTTATTTTTCTACATACATCTTCCGGGATAGAGGTGGCAAGTACAACATTTATCCTGGGTCTCTCAATACCGTCTTCATAGGTTCCAATGCCTTTCACATGGGTTGAATGTGCCATTATACAGCCTGATACATCTCTGAACCTACCTTGCTGTTTCAGAAAATAGTCCCTTGTATGGTAGCCTATCTTTTGAATTTCCCTGCCATGTGTATAGGATATCTCTTTTACATGAGGCGCGTATATGATAAGCCTGCCGTTATCTGCCACCACAGGTTCAAGCTTGTACATACATTTGCCTGCTGTCCAGAGGTCTTCGTACATCTGTGGTGCAAGAGAAAGAACGGTTTTATAAGGTTTATCAAGATACTCAATATTTAGCATAGCAGAAAGGTCTGCGGCTTTTGACCACGCCTGTATATCTCCTGTATAAAACCCGTAGACACAGTTTTTTTTCACCACATAGGACATAAGTGTCAAAGGAATCTGAAGGAAAGATGCGGCAAGGTTCAACGCCTGTCTGACAGGAGTATCTTTTATCCCATTTATCTTGGGATTTGTTATAAGGGCACCGAGCCAGTGAAACCTGTGGAGAAAGTCAGGTCCTGAAATGCCAGGAAAAAGGTACTTGTACCCACCTGAAAACCCGACTACTTCATGGGGAAATACTGGCCCTACAAGTATAACCTCGTCATATTCAAGGACCTTCTTATTAACCGTAACAGGTATTTCCTCATTCAGCAGGCCTGCTGAAATCTCCTTTATGTTAGACGCGGAAATGGTTCCTATATGAGTAAGATTACCGGGATTATCCCACTGGTGCTGAACAATTGAGGTATTGCTATATACCTGGTTTCTCTCCCGGCTGGTGATATGAAGAAAATCATTGACTTTTTGTTCTTCCATAAGCGGGTGTGTGCCGAGGGCAATGAGAAAATCCACTTTCTTAACAGAAGATTGCAGGCTATGATGTATGGTTTTGAAAAGCAAGGCGGTTGGTCCTGAACGTGTAGTATCAGGAATTACCACAAGAACTTTTTTACCTGAAAAATCTTTTATCCCAAGTCCTTGCTTACATATATCTTCAATCTCGCGTTCTGTAAAAGTTTTTTCACAACTGCCTTTTCCGATATACATCGTCTGTTTCCTCCTATGGGACAGGCGCTCTTTATATTTTTAGAGTACCAGTAGCCGACCGTCAGGATTAAGCTGTTGGTAAAGTGCTTTTCTTATATCCTGTTTTTCCCTGTACGCATCCACATGGTTATAACCTATTGTTTGCCATGGAGGAGTTGTCAGAAGTACCTTAGAAAATTTATCAAGCAGTTTTTCTTCAATTGCACCAGCGTATTGCCCACGTATGAATTTTTCAAAATATATAGGAAACTCTTTCCATGCCTGTCGTTCATATCCTGGAGCAATAGGATAGAAAAGCCCTTCGTTTTGTTTGACAGCCTTTAAATCTCCGTCAGCATCTCCGAGCATAAGGATGTTTGAAGATTGGTATCCACAGGCTTTTTTTACGGTTTCTATATGGTGTCCTTTTTTACCCATTTCCTGGCCTGCTATTGTCTGAATGTACGGCAATAATCCGTTATCCTCCCAGAAATTCACCAGGTCCTCGTATGGTGTTTGAGAAACTACCATCACATCTGCCTGTTTTGACATTATCTCAAGGGACTCCTTTACATTTTCAAAAGGCGGTATCTTGATAAAGGGAAAGTTGCGGTTTACTGCTTCACTCCAGCCTAAAAGCTTGTAGAAATACAGTTCAGCAGGATGTTGACTGAGGTATTTCTCAAGGCTCGGATTTCCAAGACCAACTTTCTGGTGTTCACAATAGGCAATATACCTGTTCAAAGGTTCTAACTCCGGAAGAACAACATCTTTTGTTCGTAAAACTTCCTGGACATCTGCTCTGTCATAAAGAGCCTTAAGAGAATACTGGATTGCAAGAAACCTGTTGCACCCACGGTGGATAGAAAAAAGGTTGTAATACTCACAGACTTCCCGGAGATAGGATTCTATTGCCCACAGTTGGTAAAATTCCATATATTGAGGCTGGAATATCATCATATGTTTGCCGTTCATATTGTCGGTTACACAACCGTCAGTATCAATCGCAACCAGAAAATTTTTTGTCTTTTTGAACGACTTAAGTTGCTGTTCAGGGTCATCTTTTATCTGCTGTTCGGTCAATTTAACAAAGTTCATCCTGTCCTCCTGTGTAAAAAAATAGTTGTGCCAAATCTGGCATTCTTTCCCTATAATACCAAGAAAAACTCTATCTGTATGAAACAGGTATATACTCTTTGCATTTTTTAGGAGCAAAGATATCTTTGAATTTCGCAAATTCCGGAAGAGGTCCTCCTATAAGGGGTAACGCCCATTTTATGAATTCGTCTGTAACATCTACCTTGTTTTCTGCAATCCACTGCTGAGGAAATTTTCTATCTGCGTTAGCAACAACATTGAGAGGAACCTTGTCGTAGATTACCTTATACGGGCAGCCAGATGTTCTTATGATGGTAGACATATAACCGCCCTCCCCTTTTAGCGCTATTTCAGCAGCATACACCCCTACCTCATACGCCTCTTTAAGGTCGGTGGAAGATGTTGTTGCTAGTTCTCTTCTTTGTTTTGTCCCTGGTTTTTCGCATCGTGCAATGCCTTTGCATACAAGGCGGCTGTTTGAATATCCCTTACTATCTTTCCTGTCCAATCCGTTAAGGTGGTTGATTAATACCTGTTCAACCGATTTGCCTGAAGCACCAAACTGCGCATGACCGAAGTTGTCATAAAGAATCTCAAGGTCTCCTATTTCAAGACCTTCGCTTATTACAACTATGCACCTTCCATCTGCCTGTATATTTTCATTGACTTTCTTTGTTATAAAATCAAGGTTTTCTTCAGGTTTATTCTTGTTGAGTGCTTCGGGGAGCAGTATTAACAAAGGCATTTTTCTCTCAATGTCGGCAAGTCGTGCGGATGCGGTTATAAATCCTATTTTTCTTCCCATCGCACTTATAACAAGCACCGGGTCACTGGTATAACTTGCCTTATTCTCTTCGTTGGCTTCAAGCACATTAACAGCAGTATATCGTGCTACACTTCCGTATCCCGGATTATGGTCGCATACGGCAAAAGTTGAATCATTCTGAAGACCGCCCCCCACATCGTTGTCTATAGTTTTAACTATGCCCGTAGACACAAGATCCAGACCTTTTTTCTTCGCAAGAATACTTACTTTGTTAGCCGTATCCATAGAATCGTTGCCGCCACAATAGAAGAAATATCCTACATCCTGTTTTTTAAATACCTCAACGAGACGTTCCATATCTTCATCTGTTTTAATTTTATAACGACAGCTTCCGATGACTCCAGCAGAAGGAGTGGTAGAAAGAAGTTTTATTTGTTCAGCATCCTGAGATGTTATATCATAAAGTTCCTCTTTCAAAACCCCAATGATGCCCATCTTTGCGCCATATATCCTGCCGATGTGCGAAGATTTTCCAATTGTATCTATCACTCCCCTTATACTATTGTTGATTACAGCAGTTGGTCCACCGCTTTGTGCTATTACTACATTTTTTTTCATAAACCACCTCTTATTTTGTAATTTCTTTTTCTGGTCTGCCATCCAACATCCATTCTGTGTGAAACTCTCTTATCTTACCTTCTGCATTTTTTATAACTTCGGGCTGTTGTTCTCCTCCTATCTTAAAATAGCCATGCGCCCCAAAATAGTCCCTCTGTAACGCTGATACCTGCGCAGAAAACATAATAGGTGAGGCAATCTGAAGGATATAGTCATAGGAACAAGCCATACCAAGGGTTGGAACGGCTGCCTTATGGGCAATCTCTATAAACCTTGCTAATTTCCATAGGTTGTGGTTGACAAAACCTGAAAACTTGGAAGACGCAAGCAGGTTTGCAAGAGAAGGGTTTTCTTCATAAGCCTTTGTTATTTCATCAAGGAACTGTGCCCTTATGATGCAGCCGCCTCTCCAGATTTTTGCTATCTGCCCGAGATTCAAATCAAAACCATACTCTTTTGAAGCCGCCTGGAGAAGCGCAAGACCTTGAGCGTAAGATGAAATCTTGGCAATGTAAAGGGCATTATGGGCTATTTCAATCAGTTGCTTTTTATCTTCCATCAGCCTTTCTGGAACCGGTCTGTTGAGAATCTTTGACATTTCAAGCCTCAAATCTTTATCTTGAGACATCTCTCTTGAAAAAACCGCTGCCGCAATTGTAGGTATGGGCACAAGAAGTTCCAGGGCGCTTTGCACAGTCCAGGTACCAGTACCTTTCATCCTGGTAATATCAGCTATGATATCTACAAGATATCCGTTGCCATCTTTATTTTTCTCTTTCATACTGTCGGCTGTTATCTCTATGAGATAGGAACGAAGAATATCATTTTTCCCGTTCCACTGTGCCATAACATCGGCTATCTCACCAGAGTTCATTCCTAAAGCGTTTTTGAAAAACCATGCACATTCTCCTATGAGCTGCATATCTCCATACTCTATACCGTTATGTATGGTTTTCACAAAATGCCCTGCTCCACCTGGACCAATGTATGTCACACAGGGAGCCCCGTCCTCGGCTTTGGCAGATATATCAGTAAAAATCTTTTCTACAAGGTTGTAAGCTTCTTTTTGACCTCCTGGCATTATAGCAGGCCCTTTTAGTGCCCCTTCTTCTCCTCCTGAAACTCCGGTGCCTATAAAAAGGATGCCTTTTTCACTAAGCTGGGTGTTTCTCCTTATGGTGTCCTTGAAAAAAGAGTTGCCTCCATCAATTATTAAATCTCCTTTGTCTAAAAGTGGTATAAGTTTTTCTATGAAACTGTCAACAGGTCCACCTTCCTTTACCATAAGCATAATTTTTCTTGGAGATGAAAGGGAATATACGAAGTCTTTTATATCATAAGAAGGAATGAAGTTCTTACCTTTTGCCGGACCTTCAACAAAATTTTTTGTTTTCTCTCCTGTTCTGTTGAACACAGCAACTGTATATCCCTTGCTTTCCATGTTCAAAGCCAGATTTTTTCCCATAACCTCCATACCTATAACACCTATATCTGCTTTTTTCATAATAAAACCCTCCTGTGTAAAAAGTTGCTCCACATGTGGCAAGGTTGGATTGCTACGCATAATACGTTCGCAATGCCCTCCCGAAACATTTCTCTGTGGATTTGAAAAGAGATATTTTGTGGATACTATATAATATTTTACTCATTTTTTTGAAATAACGCAAATGAAGTTATAAAATCCTTCTGATGTTGTTTAACCCAGCAGGTCTGGGGTTTACTTCTAAGAAGATAGGTATGAGTTTTCCATTTTGCGCTTCAAGAAGAAAGTCAATGCCCATTAAGGAAAGCCTATTTTTAAGGTTTTTATTAAAAGCATAATACACATGCTCTGATTGCTTTTTCATAAGCGATATTTCTTCCTGTGCAAGAACCAATCTGCTGCAACATCCGCTCTCTTGTCTAACATACAGATGAGAATAGAGGTTTTCCCAATCTACGATACTGCCACCTTTTTCAGGAGATGAAATGGCTGTCTCTTGGCTGTCAGCAACTTCTAAAAAACCGTAGTCCATCTCAGGTTTATCTCTTAAAACCCACAATAGAATTCTGAAAACAACCTGCCTATACCCCTTTTCCTTTTCTTTCATATAATATACGTTACCCCTTCCTTTCTTTAATATGACAGGCTGGCTTTGAAGCATATTAAGAATAACGGTAGAGATAAACCCTCTTCTGCTTAAATCTGTACAACAGTAAAGTTCCCTGCCTTCTGTTCCGAAATTTGGCTGGATGTACAATGTTTTAACATCATATTTTTCAACAAAATTACTTACCTTCTCCCAAACAGACTCTCTATCTTCCCAGGTAAGCAGGAGATGTTCAGGAACAGTAATACCACTATGACCTATTTTTTCCAGAGATAAATATTTATCTTCCGCCTTAATGGCAGCCGAGAAAGGATTTAATTGGGTACTCTTATTGTTTTTAAGATAGGCAGATATCGCCCTGTGGGCTTTTATTTCATCTCTTTGTGGTAGGTTGACAACCATAACCTTTGATGATGGAGGAAATCCCTTAAAATGATATCTTTCTGTCTCAAGATATTTATTGATACGTAAGCCTATCTTGGAAAATGAACCACTCTGCCACTGGATACCGAAAAATTTTGTGTTTATGCGATTATGTAAGCTGTATATAGAAAAAAAACAAAGGATTTCTTTTATAGGTTCTTCATCTGTTGCATATACGATATATATGTAAGTCATTAGGTCATTATAAATCCGAATGCCTATTTTGGTAATTCCTGATTTTTTTTGCCTGTTTAGCACGTTGACCAAGCGCATCAAAGATAATGAAAACCCCCTCACCTTTTCTTTCAGGAGGTAGCTGGTCATTATGAGGTCTCCAGAGTCCCGCACCTGGATTAGGTTCTATTTTGTATATTACTAAGGATGGGATTTCTTTGCCCTTGCAATCAAATATTTGTCGTTTACCGTTTGTCCCGTCAAAAAAAGGTACAGAAACTGGTTCGTTATTTTTCCCTACCCTTTTTATCTCTCTGTGGTTTTTGTCAAATATCTTTATATCAGTCGGCTGCCCGTTTTTTTGGTAAAGAGGCTGCATCTCTTCCTTATCATAATCAAATATATACTGCAGGTTATCTTTCTCATCTACAAGAAAAACAGGCATGTAATCGCCCATCTCATACGGAATATCGTTTATTGGAAAACCTGTTACGTCGGTAAATATAGAATCATATTTGATTTTTGCGGCAAATTCAGGGTGGATTTTCATATATTGTCGGAGAATAAATTGCCAGTTATCACGCAGATATTGCCTTTGGGCTTCCATACTTTTATATGCGGCTTGCGTGAGTTGTTGCCTTAAATCCATTCTGTACTTCGGATGTATTATATCATCTGTATACTCAAAAAGAATCCCTCCCTGTCCAACATTGGCAATGCCTCTTGTGCTGACAACGGTTATATGATGTGATATCCTGTACTCTTTTTCTCCAAGCACAAGTATCTGTCGGAAATATGAATAAAGGGATGTTTGAGGTTCTCTCTCAAGAAGAACAGGTATGCCTATCCGTGCAAATCTTTCAACAAGACGTTCAAGGAATTCCTCAGAATAAAGCTGTCTGACTCTGGATTCAATTACCTGTTGTATCACGACATTATCGGTAAGAGAAATATCAAAAACAAGGTCTACAAGCTGTTGAATATTTTCTTTGATATACTGCCCTTTTATTTTTACCTGTCGTATAAGGGCTTTTCTACCGCCAGATTCTTTTTCAGGTTTTACTATTAGTATATCATACCTATCTGCCAGTTTTTTAATCATTTCTCTGATATAATGTTTTGATCTATCTTTGTATTTGAGCGTATCCTCCATATACCAATTTTCCTGTGCAGGACATCTAACACCACTACCTTTAAGCATAGCAGGAAGTTCACATTTAAGATGTGTGGCAGCCTCCCATATAAGAGGCTGGATAATGGGTATTCTGAAGGCATCTATATACGGTCTTAAAGGATGGGTAAAGTGGAAAAATATGCCATCAAGAGCAACAGGTTTTGTAAAGGTTACAAAAACCATACCGTTTTTATGTTGCCCGTAATGCCTATGTTTTTCTCTCAGGTTGACAATATCTTCTGGCTTCATATACAAGAGCCCTTCATTAATCAGTATCTGTTGTTTGCCCTTATCTGCATCAGGAAAGGCACAAAGTAGAAGATTTATACCTGATTTTTCAGCAAGAGCCGGCCCCTGTTGAAGTGCTACAGGTACGGTCGTATTGCCATAAGGATATATGATACCCACATTTGCCCTTTGGTCAGTGCTAATTTCTTCAGGGTTGATGTCGGTTATAATCTCAGGGTATCCGAAACCTTCATAGTTTAAGACAACCGCATCTCTTAACCTAACATAATGAAACCAGAATATCTCATCGGAAGTCTCACCTTTTACGCCTATTGCACATAGGTTGCTGTCATAATCGCCGAGATATATGTTATGATAGTCTTGAGAGAAAAGGTTCATGGTGGATTTTTTAGTCATAAGATATCTCACATAGGTGTAAAGCCACCTGTGTCCTGTTGCAGCCAATGCAAATTTTTCTTTCCTTGAAAACTTTTCAAATCCAGAAGAACGTTCTTTTGAATAATGATACGGAAGCGAGTCAAAGATATGACTGTTAACTGTGATGTCAAAAAATTTGGCCAGAGCCATATTAAGGTCTTCAGAAGTATCAATCAGGTAAGTTTTTTCTATAAGGAAAGCAATATCAGCCAGTTCTAATCCCCAGCATATGAAATTTTCGTATTCGGAATTTTTTCTGCTTGTTTCTATCGCATTTGCAACATTGCCTACCAGTTGAAGATAATCATCGTCTGATATCTGTTGACTGCCAAAAAAGTTTTCTATGCATTTAGATGTTAACCCGCTGTGAAAATGGCTGTCTTTAACCAGCAGTTCAAAATAATATCTGGATAGTCTGAGAAACCTGCCAAACTGGAAGGCAGAAACTGTGTCTTTGCCATCACCGAGAATGTTTTTTGCAACTTTGTAGACTGCTGACAAAAGAGTAGAAATTTTTCCGAGATCCTTTTCTGAATCTATATATCCACGTTTTTTTTCTTTCATTAGATTCATTCTTTCGAGCTCTTTCTTCCGTTCATCCCAGCGGGCAACTACCACACTTTTTTCTTCTACAGCCTTTAATGACCCAGCAAGACCTGTGCTGATTTCTCTGTAGCTTTCTTCTTTTGAAGGGTGATAGATGGGTTTGAGAAGGTTTGCAACTATATAATCCACCTTCACAGAATCAAAAGAGGTATGAGAATCATGTCCTACCATTTTGTTTAATAGCAGATGGTATTCCAGACGGAGTTTTTCAATTTCAGACATATCATACCTTCCGTTTATTAGATAACAGCCACCTAAAATAAGCCATCTGCCGAAATCCATATCTTTTAGTAAAAGCCCGTTTGAAAGCGCTGCAAAAGTATCTGTTATATACCTTTCGTTTAAACTCAATATGCCTTCAGTTTTTGCAATAGATTCTTCCTCAAGCGCGGTATCAAATTTCCTTTCCAGAACCGCGCTTTTCCTCATTCTGTTGATAACTTCCTGTGCATTTTTTTTACTGCCCTGCCTCAAAGCATTAAAAAAAAGAAAACTAAGTTCTCGTTCTTCTTCCATCTCTTTCCGCCATTTTTCTATTACATCTCTTCCTGTCCCCAGGCACCCATAAACGGCCTTTTGTTCCAGAGCAAACAACTCTTTAACCTTTCTTCGAGAAGATGGATAACGGAAAGCAAAAGCAGGCCTTCTCGCGCCAGATGTCCCATCTGCAAAAACCATTGCACTTTCTGGTCTGCCTTTTTTCATAAGATAAACCATCCGTGGAAGGTTTTCTATCAGCCCAAGTAGCTCCGGGTCTGGAATTCCCAAATCTATAAAATCAATGCCCTGTATGGCTTGGCCATAAGACCTGTACGGCCCTCTTTTGTCCACAACAAGAAGGTGGATTTTCCCGCCTATACGAGAATATATTTCCACCTGTTTTTCTCTCGGAATGTCCCTGATGCCTATCCACCTGGAAATGTCTCCTCCATAAACAACAGCATTTGTAGTAATAATGTTTCTATCAAGACCTATGTCCAGAAGATATTTTTCCACTTCATTTTTTATATCTTCTAACCCTGAACCTGGCACATGATTAAATATATCTGTGCCTGTACAACTTCCCACAATTCTTATATCAGCAGGAGAAATAAAATTTTGAAACATTTGTTTTATTATCACGCGGCCCTCAGGGTCTATGTCAGATAGAAGGTGTCTTTCTGCAAGACCTGAATATATCTCAAGTTTCCTGCATCCTGCACTAAATCTTACATCAGAAACAGGAATGAGTTTCCCGTCTTTCATTTCCCCTTCTTTATAATTTACAGCCATAGTTCCTATAAGACAGTTGTCAGGCTGGATATCAGGATTTTTTTTCCGTGCATCTTTTATGAGCTGGTAAATAAGCCTGACCTTTCTAAAAGGACCTGTCCTGTTGATTTCTTCTAATCCCTGCGCCTTTTTATTTACCCAGTATGTAAATTTGAAATCCATATCCTTGTTGCCTAAAATACCTGTTTTCTCAAGTGTCTTTGCTATCTGAGGAAGTCTGGAAAGACATATGGGGCCACCTGTTAAGGCAAAATATTCAGGATATTTTTTATTCAGGTATTCAGCGGCTTTTGCTTCCCAATCAACCGTAAGAGATTCTTTTTCCTGCCACGAAAGAACGGTTCTTAAATCTTGTTTTATTCTCTCATGAAGCCTTGCTGGGATTCCAAAAGAAGACATCATCTGCGAAGAGGCCTCTTTATCAACACATGCAATGATAACTGCATATAGCAGACTGAATTCTTTGGGCACACAAAAACCACCATACGTTTCACCAGAGGGTAAAACTTTTCTGTCACCTCTTGCATTCCACTGATTTTTGAAAAATTCAAAATCGCCTATTCCAAGAGTATCAAGGTTAATGCCTGCTGTAAGAGAAAGATAATAAGGTCCACCCCTTGAAAAAAAGTTTTCTCCCACCTTTAGAAACTCAGCAATACCTGTAGATGACACAACAGACGGCCCTGCCACGTTATAAAGCTGATACAGTTTTTTTCCTGTGTTGGCAGAAAAATCGTCTATGCCTCCTACCCACTTGGGAATGTCTCTTACGGAAAAAACTTCCTTAACGCCAAGGTCTACCCTGCTGGGTGTGTAAAGAAGGTTGTATCTCTTAAAAGGACCGTTAGCCTCGTACCTAAAGATAGGGTTTGAAAGTTCACTTATAAGATTTTCTCTTATGATAATTTCTTTTTGGGCATTTATGTTTGAATAGGTAGCATTGAGGTAATTTTTCAGGAAGCCTTCTTGTGTTTTTACCAGCCCATATTCCTCTATTGCTTGCTGTCTTGCTAAACAGAGGCTCTCAATATCCGATTCACAAACCGCATGTTTATCAATCTTTTCAAGCAATGCAGGATTGCTACTTCGCAGGTTTTTGACAACTACATCAGGTTCCTTAGCCCTCCAGTTAGTAACACCAATATCATTGCCTTCCTTTAACAATAGAACTCCTATCTTAGAAACCTCCTCTCCTACTTCTCTATATGCAAATACCATCTTCAAGACATCTTCCTCTTTTATCTCACTGCTGCCAGTCAGTTTTAATACTTCTGACTCAAGATGCATTTCCCTTATAACCTTTTGTCCAACCTTTACTATATTCTGCTTCCATATACCTACAAGATTTTTTACTTTTTCTTCAAGATTGTATCTTTTAACGATATTGAATAGAAGCATAGATTCTTCAAGCCAGTTTTTCACATTAAACTCGCTTTCTCCGGGACCAAGCGTTGTTAGAATATGTGCGGAAGGTATATCCCGTCTGGGAAGATAGGTATAAGCATTATATTTTTCAGCAAGTTCAGAAAGATGTTCTCTCTTAAGAACCTTTTCAAGATGCTGTTTCAAAGTGCTTTTGGTAAATGTTTTCCCCAGCAGTTCCTTTAAGAGGTTTGATGACGATGTGTTTTCATAAAGGATTCTTGAAAGACTTTCATACCTTAAAAGTTTCTCTTGTTCAGACAGGCGAGCAACTTCACAAATAAGGTTTTCAAAAGACCTTTCAATAATTGCTGCCAGATAGGTGATCTCTCTTCGCATTGCCGATGTTTTTTCTATTATCTCCTGTTCAGAGCTAAAACTTATATGCATAAGAGAAGCAAGAATCTTTCTGGCGATATCAATATTTTCTGACATCATAACCCTTTCTATATTGATTGCCCAGTTTGCAGCATTGGCGCGATACATCTCCTCAAGAATATTCCTCTGTACCCATGCCCGAAACCTGTAAGAGCCGTTTTCAGGGATAATCTGATAACTTGCATACGCGGGAAGGGCCTCTATCCAGTCATCGCATATCTTCAGCCATGAGTTCATATCAGCAGTTACATATATGTTTTCACCACCATCAGCCAGAAGGGCTTCTATCTCCGGGTCTTCTCCGAAAAAAGGTTCCATAAGCTCGTTCAAAAGTCCCATATAAATGGCATCAATAGGAAATATCCTCTGCAGGAAAACCATATAAGCAGGCGGACGCGAAGGAGCGGTTGATAGTTTTTTTTCAAATCTTCGGATTTCCTGGCGCATTAAGTCAAAAATACTCCTTTCAGCCAGTTCAAACTTTCCTGAATCTTCAAATTTTTTTATAAGGTTGAATTCGTAAACACGGATGGAGTTTTTTAATTTATTGAGCCCTGACTTCACGCGAGCAAGTGGAACTTCTGATTCTGTCACCAGTGTCTCAAGAAATTGTAATTCACTTTCAACAGGAAAAAAGTCAACCTTTGAATGCTTTGTCATACGTCTGATTTTTTCTAAAAAAGGTTTTATTACCCTGGCGGGAATAAGTTTTGCGTTGGCAAGCAAAAGGGCATCTATATAAAAGGCGCGACTGAACCTTCCGCATACAATTCTCCTGTGTTCTAATGCAGCAAGGGACGCGAGCCTTTCAGCACATTCTTCATCCAACCTGCTACAATATGTGTCCTTTATCGCCTCATAGATGCCTGTCCGTAAGTTATCAAGGTTTTTTTCTTCTGCGCAGATAACATTTTTCACTTTCTCTCTGTCGTAAGGCAGCCCGAATTTTTTCCTTGCCAATAACCACGCGCAGAGTTTTTTTGTCATTTCAGGACTGGCAGATACTCCTTCATCAAGGAAAATAGTAAACCACTGCCCCGTTTGTTTTTTCTTCCAAAGAATTTTTTTTATTGAGCCTCTGTCATATATGGAAAATTTTTTATATTCCCCAAGATATTTTGAAAGCCTTTTTTTGTCATCTTCATTCAAGAGTTTTTTTACAAAATCTTGCGGCTTCATAAAAATATCCTCCTATGGACAGTTGAGACAGTCCTATATTTCCTCCGCACCGTTTACTGATTTACAGACAAAAGCAGATAGTGAAAAACCTTTAGGTTTATAATATTTCTCATCCAATATGTCTATAACCCTTTCCGTTTTGTCTTTTTCAACAAGAATTAACACACTACCGCCCAACCCGGCTCCTGTTAACTTGGCGCCTTTTACACCTCTGATATTTTTTGCAATATCAACTATCAGGTCTAGTTCTTCTGTGCTGCACCTATAAGCACCAGGTTGATTATACAACGCCGCTTTTTCTTTCCTCAAACTACAGCCACTGTTTATGTCCTCTTTAAGGCCAGTAAGGTACTCATTACTGACGCGGAAGTCCCATTGACATTTCTGTCCGTTAGGTAGGTGTTGTGAAACTCTATCTCCGTCATGCGATATAAACATCAACTTTCCGAAACTATCCATATCATTATCTCTTAAAAATTTTTCACATATTCTAGAGCGTTCACATTCACTTATGCCGTAAAGAACAACATCTCTAATTTTGTAGCCTTTTTGAGGTTCAACATGCGATTCAAAAAGAAAATCCAGATTTTCATCTGGTAGATACTGCATAGCCTCCTTTCTTGAAAGAGTCTCCGGAAGGGAAAGTAAAATGTCATATATAATACTTTCATTACCAAGGTTCTGGGGGTTGATATCTCTCAGGTATGTCAACTTTGGGGCAAGTGAAGGAAAGTTCTTTTTAACAAGCCTAAATCCTATCTCGTAGGAAGTTATCCTTGAATTGAATATATCCTTTGCGCCAGCAGATTTCTTTGCCTCTATGAGCGAGTTGCAGGAAATGATTCTGTAATCTGGAGGGAAAGGAAGAAATTTCACAGAAAAAGGGGAAAATTGCATGTGGGCTATTTTGTTTTCTCTGCCAAAAATCATTGCTGCATGGTCACCGCTGCCGCCTCTTGTGCCTACATACCACTCTGCCTGCCCGCACATTTCAGCAAGACGACCTTTTTCTATTGATATGTTGTTGAGTCTGCATGCAGAAAGCATCACTCCCACGACAAGTGCTGAAGAAGAACTTAATCCCGCCCCTACAGGAATTTCTCCATAACCGACAAGATTCATACCACAAAGTTTTTTCTGAGGAAATGCGTTTTGTAGATATAATACTGCGGCTTTTATGTAGTTCTGATATTCACCCGGGATAAGTTTGACTCTTCTTATAAAATCAAACCATTCTACCTGGCTATCAGGTAATTCTCTGTCAATTTCAAACTCTCCAGGAGCATATAGTTGTTTGTTGGCATCATGGAATTTTATTTTACGATCGGCTCTTTTACCAGCAATACAACAAAATTCTCTGTTAATTGACAGGTAGTTTACATATCCGCCTCTATGGTCTATGTGAGTTCCGAGAATATTTACGCGGGCAGGGATTCTGAAAACATGCACATCAGTATCGCCGAAATCCTCAATGTACAATTCAAGTAGATTCCTAACAATCTTATGGTTTCTTAAGAGTTCAATTTTCTTTGAGGCTTTCATAAACCCTCCAGATAAATCTATAACCTTTCTATATTTCCTCTTTTTTTTACTTTCTTTCTCTAATGTCCGGGTAACAAGGTTGATAAATATTCACTCAACCACGTCGGATTGCCACGTCATAAAAAGCATTCCTCGCAAGACGACGGGGTTGACTGAGAACTTACATTTTGAATGCGAATTCGTATAAGCATACCACATATTCCTACTACACAATACACGATTCATTTTCCTATAAAACGGAAATCTGGATGTATAGAAGAAACCACCTTTTTTGTTTCGCCTACCATAATCCACAGATAGTATATCTGATGTCCTGGCACAACTGATATGGGATGGTAGCCTTGCGGAATAGTTACAATCTCATTGTTTTTTATAACAAAGACATTGTCTTCAGAATCGCTGAATATCCTTATTATGCCAAAACCTGTTCTTGGATTAATCTTGAAATAATAAATTTCTTCCATAGCAACTTCTTCAGGAGGATTGTTCATATCATGCTTATGAGGAGGATAACTTGCCCAGTTTCCAGGGTCGCTTATAGTTTCTCCGACAATAATCTTTTCAGAAGGGAAATCTTCGTTTATCACTTCAGTTATATTTCTGAAGTAACCTTCCTGTCCTTTCCTTGAAAAAATCATTTCTTTTGATTCTACTAATTTTGGTTTTCCTGTACCTTTCGCCTTACAACTGGCTATACACATTTCGGTTTTTGCCAGGAATTCTACAAGATAATTTGAATAGGGAGGAAGATACACAGCTGTCGGAGGTTCAGAAAAAACATTTTTTCTGGACAATTCAGCAAACAACCTGCCTTCAAGAAAAAATTTCGCTTTCCCTTCTGTGAGGATGAAAACAGATTCTTCTCCTGTTGTTACTCCGCTGTAATTTCTATTTTTGGTATTTTTTACTACAGCAAAATGAATTTTTTTTATGTCTGAATTTTCAGGAGTGATTATCTTCTGGTATCCTTCAAAATTGTTTATTTTATATCTCTTTGCCATTTTATTCCACCACCTTTCAATTAATCTTAAACTGTACTTCTTCAAACAAAAGATTTTCTTTCAAAAAAATCTTCCTGTTCCTTATAAGAGATTCTAAATATCTTGTTTCTTTGAGAAAATCATACAGGTCTTTTGAAACTTCCACATTAAGTTTTCTATTAGGATTTTTAAGCAAATAGGAGATGATGTTATTTTTCAATGTAAGAGCCTTAAGATAGACATTTTTTACGGTGCCATTGCCTTTACAATTCTGGCAGATATCCATAAAAACCTCGGAAAGCCTGAATTCTGTTTTTTCTCTGCTCATCTCAACAAGACCAAGTTTTGATATAGAAAGTATGTTTATCTGGGCTTTGTCTATCTCGAGATTCCTGTTGAATTCACTGAAAACTTTTCTTCTTTGTCTTTCCTGGTCCATATCTATAAAATCTACTATTATCAGACCTGAAAGGTTCCTTATTCTTATCTGCCGTGGAATCTCTCTTGCAGCTTCAATATTGGTATTAAAAATTGTTGCGCGGAAGTTATTTTTCTCACTACTGCCAGTGTTCACATCTATAGCGTTTAATGTTTCACCTTCCTCAATCAGAAGATATCCGCCAGATGGGAGAAAAACCTTGTTAGAAATAGCATTTTCAATCTTTTTTTCTATGCCGTATTTCATAAAAAGAGGCAGTTTTTCATTGTAAAATTTAACTTTCCCAACCAATTCCGGCAGAAAAGCGCCTACATATCTTTTTACTTCTTTGTAGATATTGGGGTCATCAACAATTATTTCTTTATAATCACCTGTGGTAAAATCTCTTATGATTTTTGTATATATCGGAAGGTCTTCCCATAAAATAGAAGGAGCCTTTTTTACCTTTGCATACCTTTTTATCTTACTCCATAAATTCAAAAGAATCTTTACTTCACGCAGGATATATGCTTCTTTTTGTCCTTCAGCGGCAGTTCTTATGATAAAACCCGTATGGTCTGTGATCCTTTTTAATGCAATGTTCATCAATCTTTCTCTTTCTGCCTTATCAGTTATCTTTTTTGAGATGGTTCTAATGGAGCCTTGAGGAAGTATGACGATAAACCTTCCGGGTATAGAAATCTGGGTTGTTACTTTCATACCTTTCTCTTCTGTCATAGGTTTTGAAATCTGTACAATAACTTCTTCTCCAACGCTATGCTGGAAAGGTCTACCTTCATTAACCTTGCTGTTGACCTCACCTTTTACATAAAGACATTCTTCTTTTTCAAACGGAAGAAAACCGTTTTTTTCTCTACCGATATTTATGAAAGCAGCATTGAGACCCTGAATAATCTTTTCTATACGACCCTTGTATATATTGCCCATTCCCGTAAAAAAATCAGGTCTATTGACAAATAGATACTCAACTTCCTCGCCTTCTATTATAGCCACTCTTTTTAAAAACCCCTCATTGTTTATCAATATTTTATAGTCAGTTTTCATTATATACCTGTTATTTTATATGCCTATGACTTCCCGGCTTATTTTTTTTACTTTTTTTTCATATAACAGAGAAAGCATAGGTTTATGACTGAAATTGTTTATCTTTATAAGAATTTTTGCCTTTTGTCTGTTATTTTCTATTACTTCTCCAAAGCCCATAAGAATCTCTTCTGAAACATCATTATGCTCTATGGTATACACAGCGTGAATGCCGTTGTTTGCCGGAGAGAAAATACCACCCTGTATAAACTTTATTTTCCTGAAAAAAATCCCCTCAGGAAGAAAAGGACAAATTTGTTTCACAAATGCGGTTTCGTCAACCCTATCAGTAACAAAAAAATCAAAATATTCATTTGTCCCTGCAATGTTTACAGGGAGAGGTGGGCAAAAACTCATTTTCGGATGAGGTGAAAATCCTTCTGTAAATTTCAGGGGGATATCAAGCCTTCTGAAACTTCTCTCTATTAACTTTTGCAGGTTTCTAATAGAGATAAATACACCAGTTCCTGATTTTTCATAGTAACACCTGAATCTATAAGAATTCATTGCATAACAACAGACTTATTGGTCTGCCTCTCTATGTTTTATGAATATTTTTTCTATGTTGTGCAAAACACCTGCGTATACGCTGGGCTGCAAATTTCCAAATTTGTTACGGACTGCAACCATAGATGAGGGACTCACTGTGTATATAAGAGGTAGCTCTTCAGTTACTAATTTTTGCCACTCATCATACAACTTTTTTCTTTGTGTCTCATCAAGAACCTTTGCCCCTTCCTCAAAAATCCTGTCTATTGTTTTCTCCCAGTCTTTTGTTATGCCAGAGGATTGATTCCATATGTGCAGTTGACCAGCGCTATGCCATATATTTTTCCCGTTATGAGGTTCTATACCACCTGTAAAACCTATTATAACAGATTCCCAGTCTTTTGTAACGCTCAAACGGGTAACAAGGGTATTAAACTCTATTGGCAGGAGGTTTACTTTCATACCTATTTTTTTGAGGTCATCCTGAATAATACTCCCAATCTGTATCCTTTCAAAATTATTGCTGTTTGTAAGTATTGTAAACTCTACACAGTTGTTTTCTCTATCAAAAAGCATGTCATTTTTCCAGTAAAATCCTTCCTTTTCAAGAAGTTCTCTTGATTTTTCAATATCATACTGGTATCTTGTTACATCAGGATTGTTATAAAAACCGCAGGATACATTCATAGGTCCATCCTGAGGGCTGGCAAAACCACCATAAACATTTCTTATAATAGTTTTTTTATCCAATGCAAAAGCTATGGCTTTCCTGAAATTTCTGTTTTGAAACCACTTTTTCTTTTGTTCCGGAACAGGAGCATAAGGGTTTTGGTTGAAAGTAATAAACTCTGACCCGAGAGATGGTCCCATCTCAAATATCCTGAAGTTATTTTTTACCTCAAATGGTTTTAATAAAGGATAATCCTGCCCTCTGACGGAAATCAAATCTATTTCTCCTGTTTTGAACTTTAACAGTGCCATATTCGGGTCGGCTATAACGAAAAAAACTATCCTATCAAGGTAGGGCAATCGGGCTTGTTTTTCTTCATCAAACTTCCAATACTGCGGATTCCTGTCAAGTATAATCCACTCGCCAGCTCTATATTCCTTTAAAACAAAAGGTCCGGTACCCACTATATTTTCAGGTTTTTCGTTCACACCCCAGCAGCTTCCAAAAATACCCTGTGCTACGGTTTTTGCAAGTTTGTGTTCCGGAAGAATCTCATGTTCCATTAACCTGAGAAAAGGAGCAAATCTTTCAGGGAGTTCAAATTCCACAGTATATGTATCAATCTTTCTGACCTTCAGAGGTCTACCGTCAATAGATAAAACATCTCTGCTGCTCGTAGATATATCAGGATTATAAATGAGCCTGTTAAAAGTAAATATTACATCGTCAGCTGTGAAATCTTTACCATCATGCCATTTGACATCTTCCCTTAAAAAAAAACGCCATACCTTTCCACTTGTGTCACACTCCCATCTTTTTGCAAGACAAGGTTTAACTTCAAGGGTAATGCCATCAGTTTCTGTCAATCCTTCAAATATAAACCTCGTTATGGAAGTAGTACTTGTTTCTTTGGCGATTATGGGATTAAAAGACTTAGGGTCACCTGCTGTGGATAAAACAAGAATATCGTCCTGTATGGTAATATCTGCTGTTTTTTGGGAACACCCCGAGGAGAAAAAAACCGTAGATAATACTAAAAAACAGATAACCTTTTTAGTCATAATAATTTTTCGAGATCTAAAAGAAGTTCTTCCATATTTCTATATCTCAAGCTACTATTTAATTGTGTAGATTTTGTAATAATAGATTTTAGAGCTTCAGGTATGGAAAGATCGGCACACAAGATTTGCTGTTGCCCTGTTTTTTTTCTGTAACTACGGGCATCTATTCTCTGAAAATAGTCTTCATTATTTTTCTCAGGTTCACTTTCAAAAAGAAGTTTTGCTGTTATTATTTCGTCAATAGTAATCCCAAAACTGTATATATCTGAGCAGAAATCGGCTTTGCCAGCAGTTTGTTCAGGAGCAACATATGAAATAATGCCGAATTTTGTTATGGTCCCGCTTTTAGGAAATATATCTTTATGCCATCTCTTCATAGGCATTTTTGCTATCCCAAAATCAGTTATCTTAACAGTTTTCAAATCCTCTGACACAAGAATGTTGTCAGGCTTTACATCTTTATGGACAATATTGTTTCTATGTATGTAAGCCAGCCCTTTTCCTGCCTGATAACAAATTTCCAGTAAAACTTCAAGGGGTAGTTTTTCTCTTTTGTAAAGGACCTCCTTAAAATTAGAGCCATTGACATACTCCATAATGATAGCATAATGGTTGTTATATTTCCCAAAATTGTGTACCTTAACCACATTGGGATGATTTAAAGACATAGCGATTTCGGCTTCCCGCTCAAACTGGCTTATCAATTTTTTGTTTTCTGGCAGATTTCCCCTTAATAAAAGCATCTTTATAGCAACTGTTTGTCCATAGGGGGCTTTTGCCATAAAAGAATTTGCCCGGTAAATTTTAGTATACATTCCTCCCCCGATAACCTCTTCTAATTTGTATCCACTAAAATCTCTAATTCTCATTTTTCAATTTCCGGTTTGTTAAGAGAAATTATCTGAAGGTCATCTATGCTTTTTACCTCTTTTTCAAGGTCGCATATGGCTATTTTCCTATCACCCTTTCTTTCGTTCACATAGGCTTCTGATGTAAAAAGAGTCAGACATCTGTTGTTAAACATCTTTTCCGGCGCTGTTGGGTCATGCCCTCTTATAAGAACATTCTTTTGTAGATTGCCCATAACCTTTTCAAAATAATCTCGCCCAAATTTAGGTCTGCCGAGAAAAACACCAAGTTTTTCTCCTGGTTTGTCTTTGAAATCGCCCCATGTTATCCGTATCCAGTTTTCATCTCCTATTTCAATAAGTCCCAGATCCTCTATCCTGTTAATCTCAGGTAATGCTCCATGCAGGGCTATGAAACCATTACCCACAGCGGCAATAGGCAGAGCCAAAAATTTTTCATTGTACATTTCGCATTCTTCTTGACTGATAGAATACCAGAAATCAGAAGGACTGCATTCTATCACAGAGTTTGTTTCATGGTTACCTGCAAGCAGGATAAGATTTTTGTATCTTTCTGAACAATGCAGAAGAAAATCTATGTTTTTTTTAGAGTCTCTGCCTCTATCAATATAGTCTCCTAACATCACTATGTAATAATCTTTTTTATGTATAAAGTTGTTTATTATCAGCCGTGTAGCTTTATAGTCGCCGTGTGTATCACCCACAAAAACAACATATCCCTTTTCAGGAAGATTAACATATTTAGCCATTATTTAATAATGTCCCGATTATTGTTTTTCAGGTGTTTCAGGAACATCTACCGGTGGAGGGGAAACTTGCTCTTTTGTGGCTTCTTCTTTAATGATACTTCTGGTAGTCAGTTTGCCTGGAATTGTAGCAAGTACAATGGAATTGATTATAAAAAGGATGGCAAGAATGGTCGTTATCCTGTTTAATATAGCAGATGTTTCCGCTCCAAAGACGGTTTCCATGCCTCCTCCGCCGAATATATTAGAAAGGGAAGAACCCTTTCCTGACTGTAATAATACCACTGCTATGAGTAATAGAGAAACAACCACATGGAAAATAAGTAATAGTAGATACATATTTTCATCCTCCTTGTACCAATAAATCCTCATTTATTTGATAACTTAGTAATAGCAAATATAGAGTTGAATAGGTATTTGTTCACCTGTATTCTATAATTCTCACAAATGACTCTATGCTTAAACTTGCTCCTCCAACAAGAACACCGTCAATATCTTTCTGACGCATAAGTAAATCTATATTGTCAGGTTTAACACTACCACCGTATAGTATACGAATAGCCTTTTCTGTTTCCTGTCCATAAAGGTCTTCTATCATCTTCCTAATAAAAAGGTGTACCTCTTCTGCTTGCTCCGGAGTGGCAGTAAGACCTGTTCCTATTGCCCATACCGGTTCATAAGCAATAACTACTTGATGTTGACCTTCAAGACCTGCAAGACAGTTTTCAACCTGCGTACGGATAACATCAAAAGTTCTGCCACTTTTCCTTTCCTCAATCTTTTCTCCAACGCAGAGAATGGGTATCATTTGATATTCAAGCAATATTTTCATCTTCTTGTTAACTATCTCATTAGTTTCTCCAAAGATCTTACGTCTCTCTGAATGTCCACAGATAACATATTCAACACCTATATCTTTCAGCATCACAGGAGAAATTTCCCCGGTAAAAGCACCTTCTTTCTCAAAATAAACATTTTGGGCACCTATCTTAATCGTTGTATTTTTAAGGATTGTTGCCGCTGGATACAAAGAGGTATAAGCAGGACACACAAGAACTTCTCTGTCGCGATAATTGCTGACTTTTTCTGTCAATTTTCTTAAAAAAACAACTGATTCTTCCGGTGTTTTATACATCTTCCAGTTTCCTGCTATTAGGTTTTTTTTCATAATTTTCTTTTTTCACTCCTTATGCCAATTCGCCTTCAAAGATATAGCGTCGTTGACTTGCTCATCGGTTTCGTCAACATACTATCAGTTTTTGTTTTATTTCTTGAGAACGTCTATCCCGGGTAGCGAGCCTTTTTCTAAAAATTCAAGAGATGCTCCCCCTCCTGTACATATATGTGATATCTTATGAGCCACTCCTGCTTTGTTTACAGCAGCAACAGAATCTCCTCCGCCCACGACAGAAAAAGCATCGGTATCGGCAATGGCTTTGGCAATCTCTATAGTACCTTTTGCAAAAGGTTCTATTTCAAATATTCCCATCGGGCCATTCCAGAAAATAGTCTTTGCTCTTTTTATGCAATCTACATATTCCTCTATGGCTTGGGGTCCAATATCTACACCTATCCAGTTGTTGGGTACAGTTCCCCTGTCTGTGGCAAAGAAATGCGCATCAGCAGCAATCCTGTCAGATATAATGTGGTCAAGTGGAGTATGGAATTCCAGATGTCTTTTATTAATCTCTTTTATGATTTCTTTGGCTGCGGGGATCGCATCAAGTTCTACTTTGCAATCACCTATTTCCCAGTTTTTTGCCTTTATAAAGGTATAAGCCATAATTCCACCTGTAATGATAGTATCCACCTTATCAAGAAGATTTTTAACCATACCTATTTTGTCAATTACTTTTGCCCCACCGAGTATCAGTAGAAAAGGTTTTTGAGGATTTTCTATGAGTTTTGTAAGGGCCTGTGTTTCTTTACATATAAGATATCCGCATGCAACAGAATCCATATATTTTGTTATCTGGTATATGGAAGCATGTTTTCTATGGCAGGTACCGAAAGCATCGTTTACATAGCAGTCAGCCAAAGCAGCAAGTTGTTGAGCAAAGTTTTCATCGCCTTCCTCTTCTTCCTTATGAAACCTGAGGTTTTCCAGTAAAAGTATTTCTCCTTCCTTAAGTTTTTCAGCCATCTTTTTAACTTTCTCACCTACACAATCCGGAGCAAATTTTATCTCTTGTCCCAGAAGGCTGCTAAGTTTATCTCTTACAGGTTGTAGTCCCATTTCAGGTACTACTTTTCCTTTGGGCCTACCGAGGTGAGAAGCAATAACTATGCAAGCGCCTTTTGAAAGTAGATATTTAATTGTAGGCAAAGCAGCCGTTATTCTTGTATCGTCAGTTATAACCCCGTTTTCAAGAGGAACATTAAAATCAACCCTGAGAAACACCCGTTTCCCTTTATAGTCCCTCTCTTCTATTGTCCACAGTTCCATATTTTATTCTCCTCGTTTTTTATAAAAAAATAAGATTTATATTTGAGGTTAAATATATTTACTGAATCTGATCCATATGACCCAATATAGTATCTCTAAAAAAGTAGAGAGCAAAAGATGGTTACTTCCTATCCTCTAACTCACTATTTCTTGACCACTGGAGTTCACTGACAACTTACCTTCTATTCACTCATAGAGATTAACTACCTGATATGTTACACTCCTTAATTTTACGCTTTTTGTACCATATACCTTAGAAGGTCAACAACCCTGCAACTGTAAGCCCATTCATTATCGTACCATGCAACAACTTTTACCATAGTATTTTCAACGATGTATGTTGAAAGAGCATCAACTACTGCGGAATGAGAATTCTTGGTAAAATCTTTTGATACCAGAGGTTCATCACAATACCCAAGAATGCCTTTCAGGTATGTTTCACTGGCTTTCTTAAATTCCTCGTTTACAGTTTTTTCATCAACAGGTTTTACCAGTTCAGCAACAAGGTCTACCACTGAAACTGTTGGAGTTGGTACTCGCATGGAAAACCCATTCATTTTTCCGTTAAGGCTTGGTATAACTTTTCCTATTGCTTTTGCAGCACCTGTTGTTGTTGGTATCATAGAAACTGCTCCTGCCCTTGCCCTTCTTAAATCTTTATGGGGGAGATCAAGTATTTTCTGGTCGTTTGTGTAAGAATGAATCGTTGTCATCAGTCCTCTTTTAACCCCAAAGTTGTCTGCAAGAACCTTTACGACAGGAGCAAGGCAGTTGGTTGTACAGGACGCGTTTGATACGATATTATGCTTTGAAGGATTATAGTCTTTCTCATTCACGCCCAGCACTACGGTAACATCTTCACCCTTTGCTGGTGCAGAAATTAAAACCTTTTTTGCACCTGCTGTTATATGACCTGATGCCTTTTCAGCATCCGTAAAAAGTCCCGTAGATTCTACAACTATATCTACTCCGAGAGATTTCCACGGTAAATTTTTGGGGTCCTTTTCAGCAAAAACTTTGTATTCCTTATCATCTATAACAACCCTGCCATCTTTCCCTTCAACCTTGCCGGGATATATTCCATAATTGGAATCATACTTAAAAAGGTGGGCAAGTGTTTTGGAATCAGCTATATCATTAAACGCCACAAATTCAAGCTCAGGGAATTTTTTCTCAAGAGCTGCTCTTAACACAAGCCTGCCTATCCTTCCAAACCCATTAACTCCTACTCTTACCATAATATCCTCCTTTTTGACACAACCTTAAAATTATCTCTTT
>CAZYYF010000006.1:18580-25160 GCA_964650875.1 uncultured bacterium | reverse complement strand
CCAGAAGAAATCTCAAGGTGTTTCTTATCCTTTTATATGTCATTACCACATTTTCTATGATTTTCTCAGAAATCCTGATGTCTTGCTGATAGTTTTCTGTGATGCTCCATACACGTACTATTTCAGCTCCGTATTTCTTTATGAGTTCCGCGGGTGTTATCACATTGCCGAGAGACTTGCTCATCTTTCGGCCTTCGGCATCTACCACAAAACCGTGTGTTAGGACTTTTTTATAAGGGGCTTTTTTCTTTATCCCGCAGGATGTTATAAGAGAGGTCTGAAACCATCCTCGATGCTGGTCGCTTCCTTCAAGGTAGAGGTCCGCTGGCCATCTCATTGAGGGTTCTTTCAACACAGCAAGGTGGCTTACCCCTGAATCAAACCAGACATCAAGAATATCTTTTTCCTTTATGAATTCGTTCCCTTTACAATAGGGACATGTGAATCCCTCAGGAAGAAGCTCTTTTTCAGGTTTCTCCATCCAGATGTCAGAACCGTAATTTCTTATAAGCATTTCTGTTTTTTCTGCAGTCTCCTGCGTCATAACAGCCTTGCCGCATGTTTTGCAGTAAACAATTGGTAGAGGCACTCCCCACAGTCGTTGTCTTGAAAGACACCAGTCAGGTCTCAATTCAACCATGGCTCCTATGCGATTTTTCCCTTCTGGGGGCAGCCATTCTATGCTGTCTATTTCTTTCTTCATAGTTTCTCTGAGCCCATTGTGGTCTATCTTCAAAAACCACTGTTTTGTACTTCTGAAAATAACGGGTTTTTTGCATCTCCAGCAGTGAGGATAAGAATGTTCAATATCTTCATTGTAAAAAAGGGCTCCAGTTTTATTTAATGTTTCTACAATCAGTGGTTCTGCATTAAAAACACTGATGCCAGCAAATCTGGTAACCTCTGCGGTAAAACGGCCTTTCTCGTCAACAGGTGAAAGTATCTCAAGATTGTTTTTTATCCCAGCGTAATAGTCTTCTTCTCCATGTCCAGGTGCTATATGTACGCAACCTGTACCGTCCTGGGAAGAAACAAAGTCAGCAAGTATTACCTTGAATTCTTTATTTATGAGCGGATGACGGTATCTGCATCCTTCCAGCTGGCTTCCGTTAAATGTTTTTATTATATCTGCCTTTATCCCTTTTTTCCCAAAAACAGTTTCTACGAGGTTTGCAGCCAGTATATACCTGCCTTCTATTGTTTCTGCAACTGCATATTTCATTGCGGGATTAACGGCAATAGCGGTGTTTCCCGGAAGTGTCCAGGGAGTGGTTGTCCATACAAGAAAATACAGATTATTTTCTCCAATATCAGGCATATTTAATGCAGGAAATTTTACATATATTGAGGTAGCATGGGCATTTTCATATTCTATTTCTGCCTCAGCCAGGGCTGTTTCACAAGAGATACACCAGTAGATTGGTTTATATGCCTGGTGGATATAGCCTTCTGAGTAAAGTTTCCAGAAGGCATTTACTATCGTGGCTTCATACTGGGGATTGAGCGTAAGATAGGGGTTCCCCCAATCTCCTAACACACCGAGTCTGCGGAATTCTTCCTTCTGGATAGAGATAAATTTTTTGGCATACTCTGCAGCGTTTTTTCTGAATTTGAGAATGTCAACCTCTCCTTTTTTCGCTTTCATCTCACTGAAGATCTGGTGTTCTATGGGCATACCATGGCAGTCCCAACCGGGTTTGTAGGGAGAATAAAAACCTCTCAAGGATTTGTACTTTACAACCACGTCTTTTAATATCTTGTTTAAAGCAGTGCCCAGATGTATGTGCCCGTTGGCATAAGGAGGTCCATCGTGTAAAAGATAGGATTGTCTGTCGTTATTTTTGCTGATGATCTTATGGTAGATGTTCTGAGCATCCCAGAGCTTCAAAAATTCTGGTTCCCTCTGGTTAAGATTGCCTTTCATAGGAAAGGAAGTTTTAGGCAAAAGCACGGTTTTAGAAAAATCTTCCATTTAGAAGCTCCTCTTTTTTTCTTTACGCAAAAGATATATCCTGTTATAATCTTTATTTATGGTAATGTCCTATCATCAGCAAGTTTTTTTGTGGCGCTGCCCGTTTGTCAGCTGAAATACTTCTATTCAGGATCTCACTTCTGATATAAATTCAGAGTGACACGAAATGAAGCAAAAGTTGCTGTTTTGTGCTGATAGATACTATTTATTTTACCACATATATTGACAAAAGTAGAAAGCAGTATTAAAATTTTGCTTCACTATTGTATTGTTCGCTACACTAAAAGAGTGTTACGTATAAATAAAAGACGCAGGGTAACTAATACGATACGAATTTGCATTCAATTGAGATTGCTTCGTCATTTGAAGCATCCCTCGCAATGACGTGGTTGAGTGAATATTTACGTATATTGAAAGAAAATAGGAGGACGAGATGAAGAAGATAATGGTTGATGTGGATATATGCACGGGCTGTGGTTTGTGTGTAGATATCTGCCCTGAAGTGTTTGAGATGAAGGATGATGTTTCTATAGTTAAAACAACTGAGGTTTCAGAAGAAGTGGCAGTCAAGGCGAAGGAAGCCCAGGAAAGTTGTCCCGTGGAAGCTATAATAATTGAGGAATAAAGCGTCTGATGGTTTTTATCCCTTTAGAACTATGATATCTAAGATGAAACATCCTGTTGTTTAAAAAAAATGAAAAAACGTTTTATCTTAATGATATTTTTCCTGTTTGTGTCCCTAAGAGCTTACGGCGTATCTTTTTTTGTTTTTAACCCTGAAGAACGAGCCAGGATATACATTGACCGCGCTTTTGGAGAGTATAGGAAAGCACTCAGGAATAATCCCGGTAATAAAAAACTGTTCAATGAATACACATCTATCCTGAAGGTGCGAAAAGGAGAAATAAACACCGAGGTTGAGATTGCTCTCTTTTTTCGGGAAATAGGAATGGAACAAGAAGCAGACAACCTTCTTCTTGAAGTTATGTTAAAAGATAAGAGAAAAAAGGCCTTATGTATCTTGAATATCTTATTTCTCAAGCAAGGTCTCCTGACGAAAGAATCACTCTTTACTCAACTCTCCTTAAGATGCAACCCAACAACGGAGATTATTGGTACCGTCTCGGCAAGTTATATCTTGGTATGAATATGCAGCAAGAAGGAATAGAATCTTTAGAAAAGGCTTATTCGTTAAACGTGAAAGAGGAAGACCTTTATTGTTATAGAGGATGGAGTATTACAACTCAATTCTATAGGAGATATTATGAATATCTATCCGGATTTTGAAACATTTAAGCAAATGAGCCGGTCTTTTACTTTCCTTCCTATGTATGCCGAACTTCTCGGAGACCTTGAAACACCTGTATCGGCTTTTATGAAGATCCGAAAAGGAAGCTATAATTTTCTTCTTGAAAGTGCTGAACAGGAAGAAAAAATCGGAAGGTATTCTTTTATCGGAACCGTTCCTGAATTCACAGTGAAAGGTAAAGGAAAGACTGTTGAAATTTATTACAATCTTACAGGGGAAAAAAAAGAAATTATCAGAGATAATCCTGTGGGGATATTAGACGATATTCTTGCACGTAGGAAAAGCCCTTCTCTTCCCGGATTACCTGGTTTTACCGGAGGCCTCATAGGGTATTTTTCCTATGACTTTGTTAGGCAGATAGAAAAGATACCTGAGATTGCCTCGTCTGACAGTTTGGATTGTCCGGATTTTTTTTTCATGTTTGCAAAAGACATTATTATCTTTGACCATTTCAAGAGAAAAATTATTCTGGTGACAAATGTAGATATCAGCAACTCTACCTCTGTGGAACAGGCGTATGAAACCGGGAAGGCTGCCCTTTTTGATATACGCAATAAGTTGGGTAAAACTCTTTTCCTTATGGATACTGCTTCGTCTCTTGCAAATACCGAATTCAAGAGCAACTTTGAGAAGGAGAACTTTATAGAGGCTGTACAAAAGGTAAAAAAGCATATAAAAACAGGAGATATCATCCAGGCGGTTATTTCTCAGAGGTGGGCGAAAAAGATTGATGTTAATCCGTTTAATATTTATAGAGCGCTACGTTCGGTGAATCCTTCACCATACATGTTTTACCTTGAAGCAGCCAATATAAAAATGGTAGGTTCTTCTCCGGAAATACTGGTGAAATTTGAGAAAGGAAAAGTAACCTTACGACCTATCGCGGGAACAAGGCCGAGGGGTAAGGATGATCTTGAGGAAAAGAATCTGGAAACCGAGCTTCTTGCTGATGAGAAAGAAAGGGCGGAACATATAATGTTGGTTGACCTCGGCAGAAATGACCTCGGTAAGATTTGCGTTCCAGGAAGTATTGAGGTAACAGAACTTATGGCTATAGAAAAGTATTCCCATGTAATGCACCTTGTATCTAACATTGAAGGGCAACTGAAAAAGGGAAAAACCCTTACAGACATTATCAAGGCCTCTTTTCCAGCAGGTACTGTAAGCGGAGCACCAAAAATCCGCGCTATGGAGATAATAGAAGAGGTAGAACCTGTCAGGCGGGGTCTTTATGCTGGAGCAGTGGGGTATTTTAGCCTTCAGCAGAATATGGATTTTTGCATAACTATAAGGACCCTTGTAGTGCGTGATGAGTGGGTATATATTCAGGCCGGCGCTGGTATTGTTGCGGATTCGCTACCAGAAAGGGAGTACGAAGAAACTGAGAATAAAGTTAGGTGTCTTATGGAAGCTTACCGGTTTACCTCCAAAATTTAACGTATCTTCTACACCAATAAAAGCCAAAATTTTGTTGACATCTATATGGCAAAGGGTAAAATATTACTAAAATGATAATATTTAGTAAAAGACAAAAGGTGCCGGATTACGTTCCTCGCAATGAGAAACACAGGGGTAAAGAAGAACAAAAGGGACGGCAAAACAGGAGTATTTTCAGGTGAAAGTTTCAACAAGAACCAGGTATGGGCTCAGGGCAATGGTAGACCTTGCTGTTTATTACAAAGGAGTGCCTGTTTTTATAAAAGAGATAGCAAAAAGACAGAACATTTCGCATAAATACCTTGAACATATAATGCTTGCATTGAAAAAAGCAGGTTTGGTTGAAAGTCTCAGTGGAGCGAAAGGAGGGTATCTACTTACAAAAAAACCTGCTGACATTACAGCTTTTGATATTGTAAAAGTACTTGAAGGTTCGCTTGCTCCTGTGCCCTGTATGGACCATAAAAAGATGTGCAACCGTTCTGCTGTCTGCAGTGTTAACAATCTCTGGTACAAGGTCAGAAAGGCAATGGTAGATATCTTGCGTTCTACAACACTACAGGATATCGCTGAGAATAAAAAGGCTAAAGATTTTTATATTAGATATGATAAAATATTTTTTTAGTGGAGAAATAAGGTGTCTCATTCCTCGCAATGAGAACACGGTGTTGAGTGAATATTTACAGATATTTTTCAACGGTAGGAGATAAGATGTCAAAAACAATAGCGGAAATAAATGAGAAGATAAAATCCGGAAAGGCTGTGGTTGTGACAGCCGAAGAGATGGTAGAGCTTGCTAAAAAACAGGACATAAAGAACCTGGCTTCTAAAGTAGATATTGTTACCACAGGAACATTCGGACCTATGTGTTCTTCAGGGGTTTTCTTAAATTTTGGCCATTCAAAGCCGAGAATCAAGATAGGAGGTGGAAAGGTTTCGCTCAACGGAGTTCCTGCATATTCTGGTTTAGCCGCAGTTGATGTTTATCTTGGGGCAACAGCAACACCTGATAGCGATCCTAGAAATACAGAGTATCCAGGGGCATTCCCCTATGGCGGTGGACATGTCATAGAAGAACTTGTCGCAGGTAAAAAAGTACATCTTGAGGTAAATGCTTATGGAACAGACTGCTATCCTAAAAAGGTTGTTTCTACAAATCTGTCACTTAATGACATGAACGAAGCCATCTTATTTAACCCGAGAAACTGTTACCAGAACCACGATGTCGCTGTTAACCTTTCCAAAAGGACCATATACACCTATATGGGTATTCTGAAACCAGAACTCGGGAATGCAAATTACTGCAGCGCAGGACAACTTTCACCTCTTCTGAAAGACCCTTACCTTCAAACCATAGGATTTGGCACACGGATTTTTTTCGGAGGAGGGCTGGGTTATATTGGATGGTGGGGCACACAGTATAATCCTTGTGTCACAAGAGCCGATAATGGTATTCCCTGCACGGGTGGAGCAACCCTTGCGCTGGTGGGCGACCTGAAACAGATGAAGCCGGCATATCTGAGAGGGGCAAGTCTGACGGGTTATGGACCAAGTCTTATTGTAGGTATAGGAATACCCATTCCTGTTTTGAATGAAGATATGGCCAGGTGGTTATCTATTCCTGATGAAGAGATATACGTAACGGTTGTTGATTATAGCAACGACTATCCTAACCGTACGGGGAAAACTTTAGGAAAAGTTACCTATGCCCAGCTGAAAAGCGGAGAAGTGGAAATCCTTGGTAAAAAGGTACTAACAGGTTCTCTTTCAAGTTATAAGAAGGCACGCGAGATTGCAGAAAATCTTAAGTTATGGATATCAGAAGGAAAGTTTTTTATTACGGAGCCTTTATTCAGGTTTCC
>CAZYYF010000006.1:0-18480 GCA_964650875.1 uncultured bacterium | reverse complement strand
TATTTTACTGTTAATACAGGAGAAGAATCAAAATGGAAAAGAAATATGTTCTTCGTTTCCCAGGCAAGTTAGTGGACCAACCGATTATGTCAAACCTGGTAAAAAAATACGAACTTGATTTCAATATTCTTAAGGCTTACATAACTCCAGAAGAAGAAGGTACTCTTGTCCTTGCTTTAAGTGGAACAAAAAAGAATTTAGAAGAAGCAATAAAAGAACTGGAAAAACTTGGTGTATATGTCCAGTCGATTGCCAGTGATATAAAGATGGTTAAGGACTTATGCACTGACTGTTCGGTCTGCGTTCCATTGTGTCCTGTAAAAGCCCTTATAATAGACAGAAAAGATTTTTCTGTAAGTTTTGACCCTGAAAAATGTATTGCCTGTGGGTTGTGCATCAAAGCATGCCCGACAAAAGCCATGGTGTTGACTATATAAACCAATGTAGGATAAACAGGATAAAGGAAGAAAAATGGTATATATGGACTATAATGCGACTACGCCTTGTGATAAAAGGGTGGTGGATCAGATGTTGCCTTACTTCAGCGACAAGTTTGCCAATGCATCTTCTATATATCTGCCTGCACGAGAAGCAAAAAAAGCCGTAGAACAAGCCAGAGGAAACGTAGCATCTCTTCTTGGGTGTTCTTCCGATGAAGTCTTTTTTACCTCTGGAGGAACTGAATCCGATAACTGGGCAATTATGTCAACCGCCTTAAAGTTGCAGGATAAAGGAAAACATATTATTACCTCACAGATAGAGCACCATGCGGTTCTTCATACCTGCAAAGCCCTCCAAAAAAGAGGGTATGAGGTTACCTATCTTCCGGTTGATAGGTATGGTATGATAGATATGGCTCAACTCAAAAAGTCTATAAGAAAAGATACAATTCTGATAACAATAATGCACGCTAATAATGAAATAGGAACCATCCAGCCTATTGAAGAAATATCCTGTTTGGCAAAAACACAAGGGGTTCTTTTCCATACAGACGCGGTACAAACCGTTGGCAAGATACCTTTTCAGTTGAAAAAATCTGGACCAGATATGCTTTCTCTATCAGCACACAAACTCTATGGGCCAAAAGGTATAGGAGCTCTTTATATCAGAAAGGAAGTTTCCCTTCCCCCTCTTATTTATGGCGGAGGACAGGAAAGAGGCAGACGTTCAGGTACGACCAATGTTCCAGCCATAGTAGGGCTGGGCAAAGCCGCAGAGATTGCTATGGAAGAAATGGGAAAAGAGATCCTGAATGTCAGAAAACTAAGAGATGACCTTGAGCAAAAGATTCAACAGAGCATTCCAGAAATTATTGTCAATGGACATCCTGAATCCAGGCTTTATAATACCGTAAATGTATGCATAAAATATATTGAAGGCGAAAGTATCCTACTTAGCCTGGATTTTGAAGGTATCTGCGCATCTTCAGGTTCAGCATGCACTTCTGGTTCTCTTGAGCCCAGTCATGTTCTTCTTGCCATAGGACTTCCTCATGAAGTTGCCCATGGGTCACTCCGTCTGAGCCTGGGAAGATATAATACAACAGAAGATGTGGATAAAGTGGTATCAGTATTGCCTGGTATCGTTGAGCGGTTGAGACAGATATCTCCTTACTGGCAAGACAGAAAACAATAAAATGGAAACTATAAAAGAAATAGAAAAACTTAAACAGGAGAAAAAAGCAGTAATCGTTGCCCACAACTATCAGTTGCCGCAGGTTCAGGATATTGCAGATTTTACCGGAGATTCGCTTGAACTGGCAAAAAAAACCAGCCGACTGAAAGATTATAAGGTAATTATTTTTTGTGGCGTACGGTTTATGGCAGAGACTGCTAAAATACTTTCGCCTGAACAACAGGTGCTTCTTCCGGAGGTTGATGCAAGGTGTCCCTTGGCTGATATGGCGTCGGCAGAAAAAGTAAAAAAAGTGAAACAGCAGTATCCCAAGGCATGGGTAGTTTCTTATATCAACACAAACGTAGATGTAAAAGCAGCAAGTGATGTATGCTGCACTTCTTCAAATGCAGACAGTGTTGTAAGAAATATCCCTGCCCAACAGGCAATTTTTCTACCTGATAGAAATCTTTGCTGGTATGTAAAAAACAGGGTTAAAGACAAAGATATCATATGCTGGGATGGTTACTGTTATGTTCACAGGAGGTTTACTGTTAGCGATGTGAAAGAAGCAAGAAAAATACATCCTTATGCAGAACTTATTGTTCATCCAGAATGTCAACCTGAAGTGCAACAACTTGCCGATGGTGTATATGCCACATCAGGGATGCTTAAAAGAGCGAAAGAATCGGCCGCTGCCGAGTTTATTATAGGTACCGAAGAGGGGCTTTTATACAGGATGAAAAAAGAAAATCCTGACAAACGGATTTATTCTCTTGGCGCTCCAAGCGTATGTTCTCACATGAAAAAGATTACATTAGAAAGCGTCAGAGATGCTCTAAAATACGAAAGGTATGAAGTAGAAATACCAGAAGAGATAAGTCGTAAGGCAAAAAAAGCCCTTGAACGGATGATGGAATATATATAGGAAGACGAAATGGAATATACAGAGAAGGTGTATGAGTATTTCAAGAACCCAAGGAATATGGGCAGAATAGAAAATCCCGACGGAGTAGGCAATGTGGGAAATCCTGTCTGTGGGGATGTGATGAAGATTTACATAAAAGTTAAGGATAACAGGATACAGGATATTAAGTTTGAAACCTTCGGGTGTGCAGCGGCGATAGCCACTTCTTCGGTTGTCACGGAATTGGCAAAGGGTAAAACTCTTGAAGAGGCAGAAAAGATATCTAATAAACAGGTGGTGGATTTTCTCGGTGGACTGCCACCTATAAAAAAACACTGTTCCCTACTAGCTGAAGAAGGACTAAAGTCCGCTATAAAAGATTATAGGGATAAACAAAAGAAATAATGAAAGAATATGGTAAGATAGTTGACATAAGAAACAGGAATGCTGTCGTTATGGTAGAAAAAAAGGCCGATGAAAAAAAATGTAGCGGTTGCAATATATGCACAAGAGCAGGCAAAGGAGAATTTTTGTTTGAAGCTCCGGGTTACAATGGAATGCAGAAAGGCGACCGCGTAATAATAGAAATAGATGAAACAGCAGTTTTACGAGGAACATTTTTTCTTTACGGAGTTCCTCTTGCAGGCTTTTTTCTTGCAGTAACAGTAGCACATCTTATAGAACTGATTTACCTCAAAATAATCTTTTTTCTCGTATTGTTTATATCTATCTGGTTGATAGGATTGGAGAAGGGCAATGCGGTAGGAAAAAGAAACAGGACAAAGATTGTAAAGCAATAAGAAAAGCATATAGATGAGGAGAAAAAATGGAACTTAAAGAAAAGGTTGAAAAAGCTATGGAGGATGTAAGAAAATTTCTACAGGCTGATGGAGGTGACTGTGAAATCGTAGAGGTTAAAGATAACAAGGTTAGTGTGCGGTTGCAGGGTTCATGTAAAGGGTGTCCTTTTTCAACAATGACTCTCAAAATGCGTATAGAAGCCCTTATAAAGGAGAGGGTTCCTGAGATTGAAGAGGTTGTGGCTGTTGACTGACCCGTATATAATGAAAAAAAGATGGAAAGAAAAATACGAAAACTACAAAAAATTCTGGAAAGAATGGGAAAAATAGTAGTTGCGTTTTCTGGAGGTATTGACAGTTCTGTTTTGCTCAAAATAGCAGCGGATAGACTGGAGGGGAAAAATCTCTTGGCAGTTTCTGCTGTGTCTCCTATCCATCCTGCATGGGAGAAACGTGAAGCAGTCAGGATTGCAAGGCTTTTTAAGGTAAAACACCTGTTTATTGCCACAGAAGAGCTAAAGGATACGAAGTTTATCTCAAATGCTGCCAACAGATGTTTTTACTGTAAAAAAGAACTTTTTGAAAAGATGGAACAGATACGTCAAAAGTATGGATTTAACTGCATAGCCGATGGGACTAACATTGATGATTTTAGAGATTTCCGTCCTGGAGAACAAGCAAAGAAAATGTATGGTGTTTGTTCCCCTTTGAAAGAGGCAGGTCTTACAAAAAATGAAATTCGACGGTATGCAAAAAACATAGGGCTTCCTTTTTGGGACAAACCTTCAATGTCATGCTTATCGTCAAGAATACCTTATGGTCAGAAAATTTCGTTGGATAGGCTCAAAAGAATAGAAAAAGGAGAATCTTTTTTGAAATCTCTCGGGTTTAGGCAGGTACGTATCAGAGATTATGGCTATCTGGCAAGGATAGAAGTGTCTGAAGACAAATTGAAAGACGCCGTAAAGATGAAAGAGAGAATATCAAGAAAACTGAAAAAAACCGGTTATACCTATATTACGCTTGACCTTGAAGGGTTTAGAAGCGGAAGTATGAATAAACAACTGGAGAATATGGAAAATAATGGGAGGTAAAAGAGTTCTTGTTGCTATGAGTGGAGGGGTGGATTCTTCTGTTGCCGCGTTGTTACTTAAACAGAAGGGATACGAACTAACAGGTATTTTCATGAAGGTTTCTGATGAAAACGACAGAACTACTGTTACAGGGCCTTCCTGTTATTCCCCAGGAGGTAAAGATATTGAAGATCTCAAAAGGGTTGCAGAAATGTTAGGAATTAAGGTAGTTATTGTTGACCTCAGCCAACAGTACAACAAAGTTGTTCTTGATTATTTCAGACAGGAATATCTTAGAGGAAGAACTCCCAATCCATGTATTGTGTGTAACAGATACCTCAAATTCGGACTTTTAATTAAAAAGGCTATTGCTGATGGATTGAATTTTGATTTTTTTGCTACAGGCCATTACGTTAACGTTTTATACGACTCTGCGCACAAAAGGTATAGGCTAAAAAAGGGCAGAGATAAAGAAAAAGACCAGAGTTACTTTTTATTTTTGCTGACACAATCACAACTTTCTAAAAGTATCTTTCCCTTAGGCAACTATATAAAAACAGAGGTACGTGAGATTGCCAGAAGATATCACCTTCCTGTAAGTGACAAAGAGGAAAGCCAGGATTTTGTTCTTGGGAAAAAGGATATAGTGTTTGGGAACAAAATAGAAGAAGGCCGGGTAGTTGATAAAGAAGGTAATACACTTGGCAAACATAAGGGTATAATATACTATACGATAGGTCAAAGAAAAGGATTTGGTATTGGAGCCGGTAAGCCCTTGTATGTTGTTGAAATAGATGCAACAAACAACAAAATTGTGCTGGGAGAAAAAGCCGATTTATACAGAAAGCAAGCTGTTGTGACGGATGTCCATTTTACAGGGGTAAAAGTTTTAACTGATGTCTTGAGATGTAAAGTCAAGATAAGGTATAAACATCCAGCAGCAGATGCGGTCGTTTATCCTGAAAAAGACGGCAGAGTGAAGATCACCTTTGAAAAGCCTCAGTGGGCTATAACTCCGGGGCAGGCAGCCGTTTGTTACAGGAAGGATGTGCTGTTAGGAGGGGGTTTTATAGAAAAAGTCTTATAGCCAGCAGTTCATGCTAAATGTAAAAATAGTCTATACTTATTAACTCAGGAGGTTCAGATGATAAACCTTGAAGATGCAATATTAACTATTATGGAAAAAGGGCCGTCTCAAAAAGCAATAACAGGTCTTTTAACTGCAGGTCTAAAAACTTCTGCTACCAGAAGAAAACTTCTTAGCGCGCTAGAAAAAGCCATATATAAAATATCCCTTAAAACCCAGGACCGTCCAAAAAGAGTTAAAGAAGAAAGGTATTATATGGGAAGAGCACTTCTACGTTCAATTGGCAGGGCACTTGACAACAAGTATATTTCGCATAGTTGTACAAGGGCCATCTCGGATATCTTGCTAAAAAAGGTAATTCTGGAAGGCGTCTATGTCAGGCGCCAGTTTCACGAAAAACATGGTTTTAGACCGCCTACTTTTGTTACCATATCACCTACCAATGTATGCAACCTTCAATGCAAAGGCTGTTATGCAGGAGATATCTATGAAAAAAAGACACTCAGATACGATATTTTTGACAGGGTTTTGACCGAAGTGAATAACGAGTTTGGTTCTTATTTTTTTGTTATTTCCGGGGGTGAACCGTTTGCTTATAGGGAAAGCGGCAAAACCCTTTTTGATATCCTTGAAAAGCATTCTGATTCTTATTTTATGGCTTACACCAACGCTACTATGATAACACAGGATGTAGCGAAACAACTGTCAACAGTGGGCAATTTTACCCCTGCTATATCAGTGGAAGGTTTTGAGCAAGAAACAGATGCAAGAAGGGGTAAAGGCATATTTAAAAAGATAATGGCTGCAATGGAAAACCTCCGTCAGGAAGGGGTACCTTTTGGAATTTCTGTCACTCCTACCAGAGAGAATGCAGAGATGCTTCTATCAGATGAGTTCATTGACTTTTATTTTAATAAGATGGGAGCTATCTACGGATGGTATTTTCAGTATATGCCTATTGGAAGAAATCCTTCCTGTGAACTGATGGTTACTCCTGAACAGAGACTAAAGATGTTAAAAAGGATATGGAGCCTTGTTATTGACAAGCAGATATTTATAGCTGATTTCTGGAATTCAGGAACTGCTTCTGACGGTTGTATGGCTGCTGCCAGAGGAGGAGGGTATTTCTATATTATGTGGGATGGCACTGTTACACCCTGTGTGTTCATACCGTTTAAGGATAAAGACTGCAACAACCTGTATGATTTATATGCAAATGGAAAGACTATTGTAGATGCGGTAAAGTCTGAATTTTTCACAAAACTAAGACAATGGCAGGATAACTATTGGATAAAGCAGCCATGTCACAAGTGCGGTAATCTACTTGTTCCCTGTGCTATCAGAGACAACGCAGAAGACTTTTACCGCATTGTAAAGGCAACAGGTGCTTTGCCCTGCGATAGCGAAGCTCAAAAATTCCTGTCTTTTATTGAAAACGGACAGCTCCCTGAATATAATAGAAAGTACAGAGAATACACGGACCCGTTGTGGCAGAACGAATATCTTAAAAATGAAAAAGTATAGGTTACCTGACAAGTTGAGAAGATACAAACATATAGCCAACATCATTACAAAATACGGGTTCGGGATCATTATTGAAAAAACCCACCTTGGAAGGCTTTTCAAGATACGTCATAAGAAACAAGAAAAAGAAGAACTTTCTGTCCCTGTCAGAGTGAGAAAAATGTTAGAGGAGCTTGGTCCTACCTTCATCAAGCTGGGACAGATTTTGAGTACCCGGCCTGACCTTATACCCATTGTGTATATCCACGAGCTAGAAAAACTACAGGATAGTACCGTTAGTGTTTCTTTTGAACAGATAAACAAGGTTTTTTACCGAGAAACCCAAAAAAACATAGATGAAGTGTTTTCAGAATTTGGTAAAACACCGTTTGCATCAGCCTCTATTTCGCAGGTCCACAAGGCGAAGTATCAGGGTAAAGAAGTGGCGGTCAAGATACAGAAACCGGGTATTGAAGACCAGATAAAGATAGACATAAGTATTATGTACGATATGGCCGGGTTGATAGAAAAGTTCATAAAAGAATCAGAGCTATACCAACCTGTGAATATCGTAAAAGAGTTTGAGAAGTCGTTGAAAAAAGAGCTTGATTTTTACCTTGAATCTATGAACATAGAAAGGTTTCGAAAAAATTGTGAGCGCCAAGAAGATATTTATGTTCCTTACGTTTACAAAAATCTCACAACCAAACATGTGCTGACCCTTGAGTTTATAGAAGGCATAAAAATCAACAGGATTGACCTGCTGGAAAAAGCGGGCGTTGATAAAAAAAAGGTTGCAGATATAGGTCTCAAATCTATTATGAAACAGATATTCATTGACGGTTTTTTCCATGGAGATCCCCATCCTGCTAACATCCTGGTTATTGTTAAAAACAGATGCAGACTGTGTTTCATTGATTTCGGCATAGTCGGGAGAATAAATGAAGAAAGAAGGGTGGAACTGATACATATGCTACGCGGGTTAACAGAAGGGAATGCTTTGAAAGTAGTTGAAAGCCTTGAAATGATGGGTGCCATAAAAGAAGATACCGATATAAGAAGTTTCAGAGGAGAGATAGAAGATATGCTTGACCAGTATAGGGATATGCCTATAAAGGAGATAGACCTCAATGCTCTTATTGAAGAGAGTTTTTCCATTATGAGGAAGTATTATATAAGGGTACCTGCAAACCTTACTCTCCTGATAAAAACACTGATTACACTTGAAGGGATTGGACTTTCTCTCAATCCAGACTTTAGTATAGCGGTTGGCATAAGACCATATATGGTAAAATTTATGTCAGAAAAAATCAGATTGAAAACCCTTTTTAAGGATGTCCAAAATCTATCGCGAGGAATAGCAAAGATAGTAAAAGAGGTCCCTTCCGGTGTTGATTCTTTCTTAAGGATGCTAAAAAAGGGGTACATAAACATAGCCTTTGAGCATAAAGGTTTGCATAACCTTACCTCAACAATTGATAAGTCAAGCAAAAGGCTGTCTTTTAGCATGATTATCTCTGCCATTATCATTTCGTCTTCTCTTATAATGATTTCTGGATCCCAGCCTTTTATTTTTGGTTATCCGGCTCTGGGTATTGTATTTTTTTTCATTTCGGCAATACTGGGCATATGGCTTATAATAGATATAATAAAACATAGGAGTGTATAAATGGAAAATTATAGGTTGAAAAGATTAAAGGTTGTTTGTGTTTTGGTTTTTATGCTGGTTGTCTCTTCGGATATATATGCTTTTGATATAAGGAAACCGTCGTATAAGGAGATTTTTCTTGGATATGGGGGAGATGAAGAACTGGTGGCTGGAGATTATTCTTATTTTCTCGCGGGGCTTGATTTTTCATACCCGCTGAAAAAGGAAGGATGGACAAGAAATTTTTCTTTTCAGTTGGAACCTTTTCTTGCATTTCTAACTTCTCCAGACACAAGTGTAGAAGTAGGCTGTTCGGCTTTTCTGAAATACACTATTCCCTTAAATTTCCCTCTTAAACCATACATAAGAGGTGGTACAGGTGTTGTATATCTGTCCCAGGAAACCGCCGAACAGGGCTCTCAGTTCAATTTTGTGGACCAGCTTTGTTATGGAGTTGCCTACGAAAAAGGAGACATAAGGATCTCCTTTGAATTCAGAAACAGGCATATCTCCAACCTTGATATACAAGAACCTAATTCTGGTATCAATAGCAAAGTATGGATGTTGGGATTTACTTCCTTTTTCTGACACTATCAATGCGGATCCGCAAAATTATAGTTTTGAATGCGAAGATAAGGATTAAACATTTCGGGTTCAAAAATAGAGTAAGGCAACGGCACCATATTTTTGAAGGCAAGTTGATATAAATGAAAATAGCCATACTTGCAGGTGAAACATCAGGAGACAACTATGGTGGCCTACTTGCAGAAAACATAAAAAAGGCAGCTCCTGAAACCATTATTCTTGGTACGGGTGGCGGCAATATGCGAGCTCTTTCTGATATTTTCATAGAGATGCCGTATGGAACAATGGGTTTTTCTGAGGTAATACAGAAGGTAGGCTCTTTTTATGACGCATATAAAAGGGTTGTCGCAACAATAGAAAGAGAAAAACCATCGGTTGTTATTTTCATAGATAATCCGGGGTTTAACCTCAAAGTGGCCCGGGCAGTTGGGAAAAAATATAGGTGTGTGTATTATATACCTCCTAAAATATGGGCGCACGATTATAGAAGGATAAAGACGATAAAAAAGTACATAAAGGTAGTTATTCCCATATTCCCTTTTGAGAAAAAAATTTATAGAGATGTAAAAATTGAATGCCGATGGTTTGGACATCCCGTGATTGACCTTATAACAAAAGATAGCAGAGGTCTCAACCGGGAATCTATACCCGCAAAAGAAGTTCCTGTAATAGGGCTGCTACCAGGCAGTAGAAAGCAGGAGGTAAGATACCTTCTTCCAGAATTTATAAAGATTACAAAACACATAGAGAAAGAGAGAAAACTACAGTTTTTAGTTTCTGCGTCTGACACTGAAATAAAAAAGGCAGAAGAATCTATTCTGACAAAATACAGGGCTGAAAAACTATCCATAAAACAGGATCTTTACGGTATAATACATAGTTCCTCTCTACTGTTGGCAGCAAGCGGAACTGTTAATATTGAAATAGCATTTATGGGAAAACCTCTTGTGGTGTTTTATAAGACTTCCCCTTTGAATTACAGGTTAGCTAAAATGGCAGTAAAAGTGAAAAACATAAGTCCTGTTAATCTTATGCTTGACGAAAAGATAGTTCCTGAATATGTGCAGTTTTTCCCTTTATGCGATATCAAAAAAACAGTTTTTGACATACTTGATAAAGGAGACCTTTACCACCAGCAGATGAAGAGTTTCAGGATTCTCAAAGAATCTATAGGAACTGAGAAAGTCAGTGAAAAGGTTGCTCAGTTTATTCTATCTTACAGTGAGTAGAAAATGATAAAAGAGTTTTTAAAAATACGGAAATATGTGTCTATACAATGGCAGTATCTTATAGCAGGTATGGTTTTCATGCTTGTTGGTGTTGTCTTAAACGGAGTTTCCTTATCTTCTCTGGTTCCTATGCTTGACATCATTATTTCTGGAAAACAAATTATGCTTCCTTCAAACCTGCCGGTTGTTGTATCCAGCCGGCTTGAACCTTTTATCTGTTTTCTTAATTCATTGCCTCCTGTTGTGCTTTTAAAATATTTGATAGTTTTCATAGTGACGACTATCTTTCTTAAAGGGCTGTTTTTGTACATGAATAACTATTGTTTTCATTTTTTTGGCAACAGGATACTGACAGATTTGCGCAACAAGATATACTCAAAAATCACATTTCTTTCAATGGATTTTTTCAGCTACGGGCAGTCTGGAGATATTACCTCCAAAATTATTTATGATGTGAACGTTCTTATGAGGTCGTTTGTCTCCAATTTTCCTGCCTTGATGTTCCAAAGTGCGTTGGCACTTGTCTACCTGATAATTATTTTTACCATAGACTGGAAGATGAGCCTTGTCTCCCTGCTGATTTTCCCGCCTTTGCTGTTACCTATTACCAATATGGGTAAAAAACTCAGAAAACTTGGAAGCAAGGTGCAGGAAGCATATGGAATTATCGGCAACCTGATACACGAAGGCATTTATGGCCAGCAGATAATAAAGGCTTACAGTCAGGAAAAAAGAATAATACAGCGGTTTGAATCCGAAAATGAGAATATATTTAAAACCGTTATGGCGGCAACAAAAAGAATTCTTCTTATCTCTCCATTTACTGAGGTGGTCGCAGTAGTTGGAGCCAGCGGTATTATCTATTATGGGGCAAGCAAGGTTATTGAAGGCTCTTTAAGTTCGGGGTTCTTTTTTTTCTTTTTCATCAGCCTTTTCGCAGTCATAAGTCCTGTTAAAGGGGTTGTAAGCGCATATGCAAACCTGAAACATGAGAGTTCTGCTCTGGAAAGGATATTTGGGATTCTCGATGAGAAAAATACTGTGAGGGATGAAGGTAATGATGAGTTTTTAGGTCTGAAGGAACGGATAGAGTTTAAACAAGTCAGTTTTGCATATAGAAACAAACCGGTTCTTAAGGATATCAACTTGAGTGTAAACAAAGGAGAAAAATTAGGAATTGCTGGTTATACAGGTGCAGGGAAAACAACACTTATAGGACTTTTGTTGAGGTTTTACGAACCGACTTCAGGGGAAATCCTCTTTGATGGCAAGAACATACGCGATTTTACGCTTCAGTCATTCAGAGATAAAATCGGGCTTGTAACTCAGGAACCTATAATTTTCTATGATACCATAAGAAAAAACATAACCCTTTCTGATGAAACTGACCCTGAAAGGTTTGAAAAGGCTCTGCATCTACCGGGCTTAAAAGAATTACTGGAAACGTTACCAGAAGGTTGTGAGACAATAGTAGGAGAGCGAGGGGTATCTCTCTCTGGAGGCCAAAGACAGATTTTGTCTATAGCCCGTGTTGTATACAGAAATCCACAGATACTTATTTTTGACGAAGCCACAGCTTCCCTTGACAGCAACTCGGAAAAACTTCTACAGCAGGCATTGGCTCACATTATAGAGGGAAAAACTGTTTTTATTATTGCCCACAGGCTATCAACACTGCGGAACGTAGACAGGATTATTATACTTGCCAACGGCAAGATCTCTGAGGTTGGTACTCACCAGCAATTGTTTGACAGGCAGGGAGATTATTATAAGCTATGGCAGATTCAGTTCTCCACATAAACCCCATATCTCAAAGTTTTTTACCTGTGGTGGCTTTTGCGAGAGATGTGTATTTAATGCCTTTGAGGGCAGTTAAGGTATTGTATATCTTTTTTATGTCTTCAGCCTTTCCTTTGACGACTATTATCTCAAGGCAGTTGTCCTGGTCCATATGTATGTGTTGAGTAGATATTATCGTATTGTGGAAATTATGCTGTACCTCTACGATTTTTTCCAGAAGTTGTCTCTGGTGGTGATTATAGATAAGCATTATACTTCCTGCAACAATTTCTCCTTTTGTCCATTCTTCTTCTACGATATTTTTCCTTATAAGATCCCTTATGGCTTCAGAACGACTGATATATCCTGCTTCTTTCACCATCAGATCAAATTTTATAAGTAACGATTCTTCCATAGAAACGCCAAATCTTATCAAACTTGTCATTTTTACTCCTCTGTTTTAGTTTTGGCTTCAAGGGTGGAATAATAGAAGTACCATTCTCTAAAGCTTTTTATATACAGAAACAAAGCAAAAAACTCAACCACATACCTTGAAGTATTATGTGTGGTTGCAGCAAGGAGTTTTCCGATTACTCCTATGATCAGGCCTATAGAAGAAAAAACAGCCCATATTCTCATCAGATGGGCCTGATATTCATTCCATGCATCAGCAGCACTGCTTATTGTGGGGGCATTTTCGAGGTTCCTGTATAGATACTGCATATTGACGGGTGAACTCAGCCTGAGAACCGCGGCATTAACAACATTGGCAGCAGCACCATAGAGGATATAATATATAGGAATAACAAGGTCAGGTAGGGTTTTTACAAATGTTGCAATATAGCCCATGCAATAAAGAGATATGAATAAAGAGATATCTATTAAACGGAAAGGCAGAACCTGATTTTTACACATTGATACAAGGCGCGCAACATCTTGTTTTAAAGGCAATCTCTCTTCCTGTTTTATTCTGTCTCGCACAATCTTAAAGGTTTTACTGAAAGTGGTGGTTAAAAGGTTGATGGGAAAGATTTCTTCAATGTACTTCTTTAATGTCAGTTCTACATGAGGTTTGAAAACTTTACTTTTCAACAAAAGTTCAATACTCTCCATAAGTCCTTCTTGTATCCCCTTTATGTCAAGAGGTTCCAGATGTTCCAGAAAATAGTTTATTTCTGCGAGTTCTTCGTTATTAAACTTAAGTTGTTCCTTAAGTATTTCCTGGATCCTATCTCTATTGTTTTCTTCTAAAGCACTGTTGATATCTTTCTTTAATGCGCCATATTGTTCTATAAGCAGAGCAAAATTTTCTTTTTTCCTCACTATGTCATAAAGTTTCTTCTCAAAATTCCTCCATATCCGCACATCTTTCCTCTCAGCAAACCTTTTGAACTCGTCAGACTCCATAGCATCTTTTACAATGGTAGATGGAAAGTGTTTACTTATTCCAAGAGACTTTTTTACATAAAAACTTTCTGCAGGCGCTCTGATAAAAACAAGTACGCCAGCAGCAAGGGTGTACCATGTATTACCCTGTAATTTTTCTGCAACTCGCACAAAAACGCTTGCGTTTATAATAGCCATGCCAAGATTGGCATAAACTGAAAGTTTTATATTGTGCTGAACTTCGGGAAAAAGTCCTTCATCGGAATAAAATGCTCTTAGATTAGGGCTGTGGAAACCGTATATGACTTTTTTTATTGAAGATATCGAAAATAGTTTATAAGCATCAATCTCTCTTTCTTCATATTCAATGAGGATATCCTGTTTTGATTCTGGGGCAATACAGGATTTCAGTTTAAACCTGTAGTGATATCCCTGAGTGCAGAAATAAGGCCCGCTTTCTTCAGAATCTTTTACAGTGATCTCCCATCGTGGAAAGGTTTTTACAATCTCTACCTCACCACAATGTTCATCTTCGACAAAAAAGATTCTTTTCCACTTTTTGTAAGGCAATGTTTTTTCTTTAGCTTCCAGAAAACGGATATTATACTTTCTTTGGGCAAAAAAAGAGTGTATGAAATTAAGAGCCATCTGTAGGTCTGTTTTTCGATAGAACTTTTCTCCCGCAATGATAAACTCCATCTCTTGTTTACCTACAGTAGCTTGTTTATTTTTTCTTGAAGCAGATACATTTACCAGGACATTTCCTTTTTTGAACGCAGCCTTATATCTTCTGCCTTCCTGGTCCATATACCTGAACCTCTTACTGAAAATATTCCAGGTCCATGCTTCTTCCTTGATAATCTCCGTTTTCAGAAAGGTTGCTGTCCGTTTAATGGCGGACTCTAATATCTCTATCTTTTCTTTTTTCACTCGAAAATACCCTCTTTTATCACTATTCTATATTCTCTTGCCTGTCATCTTAAATTTATTCTCTAACAATGATAATACAGGTTACAGTAAGTTTTTCTCTCACTCGCATTTATGTGAGAATCTAGTACATATTTCTGTATGAAAACAAATATATGTTAAAATAATACTGTTTTTAGTAAATATTCGTTGAACACCGTGTTGTCATTGCGAGGACCGGAGGTATTGCCACGCCGAAAGACGGCTCGCAACGACAAAAGACGTCGGATTGCCACGCATAATACGCTGGCAATGACGTGGTTGGGTGAATATTTACTGTTTTTAAGATTTATAAATTATATCTTAAAAGAGAAGGATAAGGCAACCGAAGAAAGAGGATGAGATATATGACAAAAGAAAAAATAGTCTGTATTATACCTGCAAGGTTTGATTCTGAAAGGCTTCCCGGTAAAGTACTGTATCCCATAAACGGTAAGAGTGTTCTGGAAAGGGTCTACAACAGGGCAAAAGCAGTAAAATATTTTTCGGACATCTACATAGCTACCGACAGTGAGAAGATATTGACCGAAGCCCAGAAAATAGGAGCGCAGACAATATGGACTTCTAATAACTGTAGGAGTGGTAGCGACAGGGTTGCGGAAGCCTCTAAAAACCTTGATACTTCAATAATCGTTAATATCCAGGCAGATGAGCCTTTTTTACCGCATGAGGCGGTGGATGAATCGCTAAAAGTTCTCATAGACAATCCTGATTGTGGGGTAACAACGGCCGCGACAAAGATTAGAAAAACAGATGAGCTTTTCGATCCGAACATAGTAAAAATTGTCATGGATAAAAACAACCTTACTCTTTACTCATCACGTTCTTTGATACCTTATCCAAACGTATATTTTTCAAAGAACAACCCTTCTTATCTTAAAAAAGTTGTTTTCTACAAACATATAGGGGTTTATATTTTCAGGAAAAATTTTCTTATGAAGTTTTCGCAGATGCCTACGGGCGTACTTGAACAGACAGAAAGGCTTGAACATCTACGTATAATTGAAAATGGATATAAGCTAAAGGTAGCAACAATAAAAAAGGATTCTCCCTGTGTTGATACCTTCGAAGACATTAAAAAACTTCAGGCTTCATAGGTATCAAAGTGGGTGAAAAGGAGGAACAAACAATGAACGAAAAAACAGGCATGCTTGATGCAAAAGACAAAAAATTTGGTATCATTGTTAGCAGATTTAACGAGTTTATATCTACCAGGTTGCTTGAAGGAGCAATTGATTGCATAAAGCGACATAACGGCAGTGAAACTAATATAGAGGTTGTGTGGGTTCCCGGAGCGGTTGAATCGGTTTTTGCTGTTTCCAGGATGGCAGGAAAAGGCTCATATAACGCCCTTATATGCTTGGGAGCTATTATAAGGGGAGGGACTCCGCATTTTGAATATGTAAGTGCCCAGATTACAAAAGCTGTAACCCAGGTGAACCTTGAAGGAAAAGTGCCTGTGTCTTTCGGCATCATTACTGCGGATTCAACCGAACAGGCTATAGAAAGGGCAGGGACAAAAATGGGCAACAAAGGATGGTTTGCCGCATTGTCTGCTATAGAAATGGCAAATCTTGCAGATCTACTATAACAACCTTCTGCGCAACTGACAGGAAATGAAAAAAAGAAGACGGGCAAGAGAACTGGCACTGATGCTTTTATACCAGATAGATATTCTGAAAGCAAATAAAGAAACCATAGAGGAGATAATAGAGTGTTTCTGGAAAGAAAACCCTTGGGAAGAAAAATCCATTAAAGATTTTACCAACCTCATAGTAAAACAGGTGATGTACAACCTTGAGATAATTGATAAAGAAATTGCCAAGACTTCTACCAATTGGAAGATTGACAGAATGGGATATATAGACAGGAATATACTACGCATGGCTACTGCTGAAATTATGTTTATGGTGGATATACCACCTCTTGTAACTATAGATGAAGCCATAGAACTGGCCAAAAAATACGGGACAGATGAGTCTTCAAGGTTCGTAAACGGAGTTCTCCACAAAATAAAAGAGGCAAATAACAATAAAACAGCAAAAGGTAGTTAAAAAATGCAACAGAAAAAAGATATCCTTATTACAGGTTCGGTTGCCATAGACAGTATAAAAACGCCTTTTGGGGAAGCAGTAGAGGTTCTTGGAGGTTCTGCGACATACGCTTCTTTTACAGCCAGCCTTTTTTCTCCAGTTAAGGTTATAAGTGTAGTGGGTTCAGATTTCCCGGAGAGATATCTACAAAAATTCACTGAGAGGAACATAGATATATCAGGGCTGAAAATTTCACAGGGACAGACTTTTAGATGGACAGGGTTTTACGAGGAAAACATGAATGAAGCACAGACAGTTTCTGTCTGCCCTGAAAACCTTAAAGACAGATTTCTTGAAATACCTGCCCATTACAAAGATATCGGATACCTTTTTCTTGCCAACACCGACCCTGATGTACAATCTGAGATTCTTGAAAGTATCAATGTATCAGGTCCCGTGCTTCTGGATACGATGAATCTTTGGATTACCAATAAACGAGACAGCCTTAAAAAACTTCTTGGAAAGGTAGATATTGTCCTTATTAACGAAACCGAAGCAAAAATGGTAACAGGAAAGGTAAACCTTATATGTGCAGCAAGAGAAATCGCTAGAATGGGTCCTGAAACCGTTGTTATAAAAAAAGGCGAGCACGGGGCTTTTTTATTCAGGGAAGGAGAAATTTTTTGCGTACCTGCTTACCCTGTAGAGGAAGTCAAAGACCCTACTGGCGCAGGAGACACTTTTGCAGGAGGATTCACCGGCTACCTGGCTTATTGTGGAGAAACCAACAGCACTGCTTTACGCCAAGCCGCTATAACAGGTGCTGCTGTGGCTTCTTTTGCTGTAGAGGACTTCAGTACAAAAAAGATTGAATCTATGACCTTTGCAGACATAGAAAACAGGGTACAGCAGATAAAAAATATGCTCAAGCTTTGAGACCTGCTATTTCGCATGTAAAAATGAAAAAAGGAAATCTGCAACTTTTAATAAAAGCCTTTATAAGTGTAGGTTTTCTGTATCTGCTTATAAAAAAGATTGACATCAATAGTTCTCTTAAAGCCCTCGGAAACTGTTATTTTCCGCTAGCCCTTCCAGCCATTGTTATAATGGTATCTACTGCACTTGCTCTCGCGTTAAGGCTGTTCATACTTCTTACAAGCCAGTGCGGGTCAGATAGAATAACCTATCCTAACATACTGAAGCTTACTATGGTAGGCATCTTCTTTAATAACTTCTTACCCACAGGAGCAGGAGGAGATATAGCAAAGGTGTTTTTTCTTGTCCAGGGGGAAGAGAAAAAACTGCTACTGGGAAGTTCTGTGCTTATAGACAGGTTTCTCGGTGCTTTGACTGTCATATCCATGGGCTGTGTATCTTCATGGCTTACCGAAGGTATCCCTTTAAGACACAAGGTGTTTCTTTCTGCCTTGCTTATTTTTCTCTTGGTGGTAACCTTCTTTTTCACAAGCAGAAAGACAGCCAGGATATTCTATATGGGTACAAGAAAAATTTTGCCTGCCAAAACAATGGAAAAACTTAAGATCCTCTACCTTTCGTTTTCTTCGTACTTCTCGGCAAAAAGGGCAATTTTTTGTGCTCTCATAGTAAGCTTTCTTACCCAAACTGTTTCTATCGTTGCCAACAGCATATTTGGATTTTCCCTTGTAGGTAGTGGAGGTCCTAATTTGCGGCTTTTTTTCACATACATATCCCTTATCTGGACTGCAAGTGTTATACCTTCTCTCGGAGGACTTGGCGTGAGGGAATTCACCTATGTCTATTTTTTCTCACCTTACATGGGAAAAGATAATGCAGCTGCCCTTGCCATATTGGTGTTTTTATGCATACTCATACAAAGTGTTATAGGAGG